>NZ_VOYN01000022.1:0-51661 GCF_013420275.1 Acinetobacter sp. YH01020 | reverse complement strand
CAACTTTTTAGCAACCTACTTAAGCACTGTGAAAATTCTAAAATTGCTCATAAATTTCGATTCAAGAATCCATTGTATTCACTTGATGCCAGTCATATCGATTTATCACTTTCACTATGTGCGTGGGCAAAAGTACATGAATCAAAAGCGAGTATAAAACTCACAGTAGGATTAAATCATAGTAATACCATTCCTGATTTTGTAGCGCTTGGAAATGGAATAGAAAATGATATGGTGCAAGGAAGACCTTTCAAATTTCCATCAGGGAGTATTGTGGTATTTGATAAAGGTTATTTTGACTATCAATGGTTTGCAGAAATGACGGATCGGAAAGTCAGTTTTGTTACACGATTACGCCCTAAAACAGTCTATCAAGTAAAATCAAAGAATAAGATACCAACTTGCAAAGGAATTCTTGCGGATGAAAATATTGAATTAAGTAGTGCTTATGCAAAAAAACGTGGAGCACCTAAATTATTAAGACGTATCGAATTTTATGATAAGGACAAAAAGAGAACGTTTGAATTTTTAACCAATAACTTTCATTTAGCGGCATCAACAATAGCGGCTATTTACAAAGATCGTTGGAAAGTGGAATTATTCTTCAAAGCGATCAAACAAAATCTAAAATTGAAAGCATTTATTGGTCGCAGTCGAAATGCAATATTAACGCAAATATGGATCGCTTTAATTGCATATTTATTGGTGAGTTTTGCAAAGCATCTGGCTCAAGAGGGTTGGACTGTTCAACGAATGTTAAGAATTATCCAAGTGAACTTATTCGAAAGGAAGTATTTGAAATCGCTATTCTCACCAGACAAGAGGGCGATAAAACAAGAGGAACCTCAATTGAGATTCCTCTTGTGATTTTTGTGGGACAGCAGTGGCATTTAGCCCCTTTTTTAGTGTCAGAAATTTTAGATTTTAGACATTTCTTTTTGATATTGCGCTTCGGCTTTTTCAAAGCGTTCAACCACATCCGCTTCTGGTGCTTTGCCCAATAAGCTCACGACAACGATACTGATCGCAGAGAAAATAAAGCCTGGAATGATTTCGTATAAACCAAGGTGGCCTAAGTAGTTTTTCCACACGATGACAGTCACAGCACCCACGATCATGCCAATGATAGCTCCGTTAAGCGTCATACGTTTCCACAGCAATGAAAGAATAATCAGCGGGCCAAATGCAGCACCGAAACCTGCCCATGCATAAGCCACTAAGCCTAAAACTTTACTTGCAGGGTTCATTGCAAAGGTGATTGCAAATACGGCAATTGCCAAGACCATCGCACGTCCAATCCAAACCAATTCTTTTTGCGATGCGTTTTTACGAATAAATCCTTTGTACAAATCTTCCGTCAAGGTGGTTGAACACACCAATAACTGACAGCTAAGTGTGCTCATCACCGCAGCTAAAATTGCGGCCAAAATAATCCCAGCAATCCATGGATTGAATAGAATTTTAGTCAATTCCATAAATACCGTTTCAGGGTTTGCATTAACGACGCTTGCCAGTTCTGGGTGAACTTGGAAGTAAGCAATACCGATATAACCGGCTGCTACAGCACCGCCTAGACATAGGATCATCCATGTCATACCAATGCGACGTGCATTCGGAATGGATTTAACAGAATCGGCTGCCATAAAGCGAACCAAAATATGCGGCTGACCAAAATAGCCTAAGCCCCACGCCATGCTGGATAAAATCGCAACTGTACTTAAGCCTTCAAATAAATTGGAAGCTTGCGGGCGAGCTGTTTCCAAAATAGCAGCAAGATTTTGACTGTTATCACCTAAAGCAAGGTAGGTGATGATCGGTGTGATCAGCAGTGCAAAGATCATCAGACCCGCTTGGAAAGTATCGGTCCAACTGATCGCTAAGAATCCACCAATACAGACATAGCTGATGGTTGCAATTGCACCAATCCACAGTGCTGTTGTGTAGTTCCAACCGAATAAACTTTCGAAAAGTCGTGCGCCAGCCACCATGCCAGAAGCACAGTAAATCGCAAAGAACACTAAAATCACTACAGCTGAAATGATACGTAAAATCTTTTTACGGTCTGCAAAACGGCTCGTGAAATAATCGGGCAGGGTCAGGGCATTATTTTGATATTCGGTATGAACACGCAAGCGACCAGCAACGATCAACCAGTTCAACCAAGCACCGATAATTAAGCCGATTGCAATCCAAGCTTCGGAAAGACCAGATAGATAAATTGCACCAGGGAGACCCATGAGTAGCCAACCACTCATGTCGGATGCACCTGCTGAAAGTGCAGTCACAACACTTCCTAAACTTCGTCCACCTAAAATGTATTCGTCAAAGTTATGCGTAGCTCTGTAGGCATACAAACCAATGGCAAGCATTGCAAGAATATAAAAAATAAAGGTGACTAATGTCGGGTTTAAATGGCTCATAGGCGGTTCGTCCTTAATGAAAGCAAATCATCTCTGTCCTAGATGAAAATTTGTACTTCTGTCGTAAGTCGCAGATTCAAGCACGATTTAAAAATTACACTCTGTAACCTTTAAGCATATTTTATGTATATTTTGTGTAAACACTATTTTTTCTTATTACAAATCGAATTTTTTATTGTACTGTTGAAATGTTGTCCAGAAGGGAATTTAAATTTTGTTAAGTAAATCTACCTAAGACTTTTCATCACAAAAAGAGAACTAATGAAATTAGGTAAAAATTACACAATGTTACATAGTGAACAAGAAATGTGCATTTGAAATATTTGGTTGCAAATGTGCATCACATCATCTGTAGTGAGATGATTTGAACAGGTCGAATATGAGGTATGCATAGTCTTGGTGCGTAATTAGAGGGAATGCGCAGTGACAACGGTTCAAATGGAAAAAACGAGAATAGAGCATGATTTATTGGGGGATAAAGCAGTCCCGCAGTCATGTTATTACGGCATACATACATTGCGTGCCATCGAAAACTTTCAAATATCAAAGCAGCATGTCGGACAAAATGTAAACTTTGTACGCGCTATTGCTCAGGTAAAAAAAGCATCAGCAGAAACCAATTATTAATTTAACTTAATACAAGATGATATTCGCCAAGCGATTCAGCAAGCGTGTGATGCTTTGATTGATCATCCTGAACAATGGGCAGATTCATTTCCAATTGATATTTATCAAGGTGGAGCAGGCACTTCTATTAACATGAATGCCAATGAAGTCATTGCCAATATTGCCCTTGAATCGCTCGGAGATGCGAAAGGCAGTTATCAAAGGATTCATCCCAACGACCATGTCAATAAGTCACAATCCACCAATGATGTCTATCCAACAGCGCTGCGTCTAGCGACATATAGTGCTTTTGATGCTTTATTTGTAGTGCTAAATCAACTTATCGGAAGCTTACATGTTAAAGCTGATGAGTTTAAACATGTCATCAAAATGGGGCGTACACAGTTACAAGATGCAGTTCCGATGACTTTGGGGCAAGAGTTCCGTGCATTTGCAACATTATTAAAAGAAGATTTGAAGTTGATTGTGCAAAATCGACAGCTTTTATTGGAAATTAATTTAGGTGCGACAGCAATTGGTACTGGCGTGAATTCTCCTGCAGGTTATGCGGCCAAGGCCGTTGAAAATCTAGCTCATTTGACCGGTCTAAAATTGCAAGGTGCAGAAGACTATGTCGAAGCAACCAGCGATTGTGGCGTATTTATTTTATTATCGAGTTGCTTAAAACGTTTAGCTGTCAAACTTTCTAAAATTTGTAATGACTTACGTCTTTTAAGTTCTGGGCCACGAACAGGTTTAGCGGAAATTCGTTTACCTGAGTTACAAGCAGGTTCGTCGATCATGCCTGCAAAGGTCAATCCTGTGATCCCTGAAGTGGTCAACCAAATTGCATTTCGAGTAATGGGGAATGATTTAACCATTACTTTGGCCGCAGAAGCAGGGCAATTACAATTAAATGTCATGGAGCCTGTGATTGCATTGTCCATGAATGAATCGATTGAGCTTTTGGTGAATGCCGTAAAAACATTAGATAGCAAATGTATCCAAGGAATTCAGGCAAATGAGCAAGCATGTTTTGATGCTGTGATGCGTAGTGTAGGAATCGTGACCTTACTCGATCCATATTTAGGTCATGCAAAATGTGATGAAATCGGTAAGCAATGTATTGCCGAAAATAAAACCATTCGCCAAGTGGTTTTAGAGCAAGAGCTGTTAACTGTAAGTCAATTGGATGAAATTTTCTCGATTGAAAATTTAGTTTCTGAAGTGACACCATTTAGTATGCCACTCGCTCAAGTGAGTTAAATGCTTATTTAAGACTTTTAAATAGCCCCATGATGAGTAATAGCCCCATGATGAGTAAATGACGAAGGTTAATCCTTCGTTTTTTATTTGAAGAAATCAGTGGTAAATCTAGAAAACTAATCTGATGGCAGTGATGTTTTAGATTTCTAAAAGAAAGTATTGGGTTGAAAATAAAACGCTATATTTGCTTAAGATCGTAATTATAGTTCTATATATAGTCATGAAGGTTTGGATGAAAAATTTAGCGCATAGATAAAGTCAGAAATACTTTAACTTGCCCAAAAAAGGATGTAATCGAAGTACAATAGGTTTTTTATCATGTTGTAGATAGTCAGATGTTTAATAAGTTAGTCGATTTATTCAAAGGCGCTAAAGAGTCGCCTGAGCAACTTTACTTAGAACAACACCACATTCAATATGATGAAACACAGGGCTATATCATTGAAGGCGTAGTTTTAAATACATTGTCTGAACGTATGGAATATCTGTCGAATAGAAAAATGACAAATTTCGATGATTTAAAACAGCTCTATGCAACTGCAATGATTATCAATGAAAAAATAGACTTGGAAATTGCAAATCAACGCTTTGTTGCACGATTAGGCAATACTGAAGAAAATCTGTTGCAGTTTAAACTCTATGTCAAACTATTGAATGATTATTATCGTCAATTCATCCGTGATCGTAAGTAAGTGAATGGACTGCAGTGTTTGAGTTTGATGTGTGCGTTAAGGGTACTCATCAATAGAAAATACAATCACAAATCCACATTGGTTAAAACACTGTATATAGTTGCTTAAATCTCGGAATGTAAAAAGCATCGTGTTAATATGATCACCAAGTTATTAAAACATTAAAAGCTATTTACATCATGTTCCAGCAAGAAATTTCACAACTCAATCTTAAACAGCTCAAAGCTGGCGAAAAGCGGTGGGTCGGAAACTTACAAGGCTCATCTGCTGCATTATTATTTAAAGAAATTAGCAAACAATCCAAACAGTTGTTTGTGATTGTAGCACGTAATAATCAGCATCTCGGGCAGTTAGAAAGTGAGCTGGAATTTTACGGAATTAAGCCGACTATTTTCCCTGATTGGGAAATTTTACCTTATGACCGGCTGTCGCCACATCAAGACATTGTTTCTGAACGCTTGGCGATTTTGTCTAATATGCCACAGCAAGGCGTGTTGTTGGTTTCGGCAACAACCTTGGCGCAGCGAGTTGCGCCTGCATCTTGGGTATTAGGTGAACACTTTGATATTAAAGTGGGTCAAAAATTTGATATCGAACAACAAAAATTAAGATTAGTACAAGCGGGCTATCACTTGGTGGATACCGTTTATGATCATGGTGAATTTGCAGTACGCGGTAGCATCATGGATATTTACGCTTCGGGACAAAGTTCACCGATTCGTGTTGACTTATTTGATGATGAAATCGATACCCTCAAATTCTTTGATCCTGAAACTCAGCGAACCACCCAAAACTTAGATCATTTTACGGTTTTACCTGCAAAAGAATTTCCATTAAAAGAAGCGCGGTCACTGTTTCGTGATCGATATGCGGAAAATTTTCCGACGGCAAATCCAAAGAAAAATCCAATTTATCAGGATGTACAAGATGGCATAGCTTCACCGGGTATTGAGTTTTATTTTCCGTTGTTCTTCTCTGAACAAGCCATGAAAGAGCAAAGTACGCTATTTTCGTACTTACCAGAGAGTGGCATTGTCATTACAGATAAAGCTATTGATGACACATTGATTCAATTTTGGTCAGACATTGTACGTCGTTATGAAGACCGCCGTCATAATGTCGACCAACCGATTTTGCCGCCAGAGCAGATTTTCCTACAACCAAATCAAGTGTTAGAACAATTAAATCTTTGCCGTCGTATTGTGGCTTCACCTGAGGCTTTTGATGAACGTAATGGCGTGATCAATCTTACTGCTGAGATTCCACCCCGTTTACCTGTCGATCCTAAACGTGAAAAGCCATTTTCTGCTGTTAAGCAATATATCGATGCGGCAAATTATCCAGTGCTTTTGGTGGCTGAAAGCGCAGGCCGACGTGAAACCTTAAAAGATGCGTTGCGTCCGAGTTTGGGTGATATCCCGACGGTCGAAAGTTTTGATGATTTTATGCATTCTATGCATGCGATTGCGATCACCAATGCGCCCTTAGATCGTGGTTTATTACTAACTGATAAGCTCAGTGTAATTTCTGAAAATCAGCTGTATGAACACCGTGTGGTTCAACGTCGTCGTAAACGCCAACAGGAAGTATCAGAAGAGTTCCTAGTTCGTAGTTTAACCGAGCTAAGTATTGGCGCACCAGTGGTTCATATAGATTATGGTGTGGGGCGATATGCAGGTTTAATTACCTTGAGTATCGATGACCAAGACCATGAATTTTTGCAGTTAGACTATGCCGATGCAGCCAAAGTGTATGTCCCTGTGACAAACCTGCATTTAATTAGCCGATATAGCGGTGGTGACCCAGATCTAGCACCATTACATAAATTGGGCACAGATGCATGGTCTAAAGCCAAACGCAAAGCTTTAGAGCAAATCCATGATGTGGCGGCAGAACTTTTACATATTCAAGCCCGTCGTCACTCGAAGCCGGGTTATGGATTTGAACTGGATCAAAGTCTCTATATGCAGTTTGCCAGTGGCTTCGCCTATGAGGAAACCCTAGATCAAGCCAATGCTATTGAAGCGACACTCTATGACATGCAACAAGCGAAGCCGATGGATCGCTTGGTTTGTGGTGATGTCGGTTTTGGTAAAACAGAAGTGGCCATGCGTGCTGCATTTGTGGCAGTAAAAAATAACAAACAAGTGGCTGTACTTGTTCCAACCACGTTGTTGGCGCAGCAGCACTACGAGTCTTTCAAAGATCGCTTCGCGGATTGGCCTGTACGTATTGAAGTCCTTTCACGCTTTGGTTCATCAAAATCACATACCAAAACCATTGAAGACCTCGCAGAAGGCAAAGTGGATATCGTGATTGGCACACATAAAATCTTGCAGGAAAGTGTGCAATTTAAAAATCTCGGCCTCATGATCGTGGATGAAGAGCATCGTTTTGGTGTACGTGATAAAGAGAGAATTAAAGCCTTACGTGCCGATGTAGATATGCTGACGCTAACTGCAACGCCTATCCCACGTACGCTGAATATGGCTTTTAGTGGTATGCGTGATCTATCTATTATTGCAACGCCACCTGCACGTCGTCTTGCTGTGAAAACCTTTGTGCAAGAACACACTGGAGATTCGATTAAAGAAGCCATCTTGCGTGAACTGTTACGTGGTGGGCAAGTGTATTTCTTACACAATGAAGTGGAGACCATTGAACGTACGGCAGAAACTCTACGTGAATTGGTTCCTGAAGCCCGAGTTGCGGTAGCACATGGTCAAATGCGTGAGCGTGAACTAGAGCAAATCATGCAACAGTTCTATCACAAAGAATATAACGTACTGGTGTGTTCAACCATTATTGAAACTGGGATTGACGTGCCAAACGCCAATACCATTTTGATTGAGCGTGCAGATAAACTGGGACTTGCGCAGTTGCACCAATTACGTGGTCGTGTCGGTCGATCGCACCATCAAGCATACGCCTATTTACTTGTACCTTCGCTCAAAGGCTTAAAGGGTGATGCTGAAAAACGCCTAGATGCCATTTCTCGTGCATCGACTTTGGGTGCGGGCTTCATGTTGGCTACAGAAGACTTAGAAATTCGTGGCGCAGGTGAGTTGCTGGGTGAACAGCAAAGTGGCTCAATGCAAACCATCGGTTATAGCCTGTATATGGAAATGCTTGAAAAAGCCACCAAAGCCATTCAAAAAGGTAAAACGCCTAACTTTGACTCTCCATTGTCATTAACGGCTGAAATTAGCATGCACATGCCAGCCTTAATTCCAGATGATTATTTAGGTGATGTACATCAACGGTTATTGTTCTATAAACGCATTAGTAATACGGATACTCAAGAGAAACTAGATAATATTCGTATGGAGTTGATCGATCGTTTTGGCTTGCCGCCGCAAGCAGTCAAGCAATTATTCTCTGTCCATCAGTTGCGTTTAAAAGCGGAACAATTGGGTATCACAAAAATTGATATCAGTTCACATGGCGGCAGTATTGAGTTCTCACCAGATACACCAGTTCAAGCCATATCGATCATTCAAATGATGCAAAAGCATCCGACTTTCTTCCGAATGGAAGGTGGACAGCGTCTAAAAGTGATGGTCATGCTCGAAGAATATGACAAACGCATTCAATTTATAAATGACTTATTAGACAGTTTGCTGAAGGAATTGGCGCCAAATCAATAGATTTGGCGTATAAATTGCTTGTTTATAATGAGTAGATTTTATGCGTGTTTTTTATATAGAAGAAACGCTTGATTTTTTTGAAAAATTTATTAGAGTCATAAGCACGCAACGTTTTATTCAAATGCAGTTTATTTGTAATGAAACGTTCTGTACAGAATATTCACACCCATAAGGATGTGATAGTATTAGCCATCATTCTAATTTTGCATCATTTATAAAGATATGTTTAGTTTACATCCACAACTTGCTCAAGATACGTTTTATGTAGGCGACTTTCCTCTGTCAACATGTCGTTTGATGAATGATATGCAATTCCCGTGGCTTATTTTGATTCCACGTGTTCCGGGAATTACAGAGCTTTATGAATTAAGTCAGGCAGACCAAGAGCAGTTTTTACGTGAATCAAGCTGGTTATCAAGCCAATTGTCACGTGTATTCCGTGCAGACAAAATGAATGTAGCTGCATTGGGTAATATGGTTCCACAATTACATTTTCATCATGTTGTTCGTTATCAAAATGATGTGGCTTGGCCGAAACCAGTTTGGGGTACGCCAGCAGTTCCTTATAACAATGATGTCTTGGCACACATGCGCCAAACACTAATGCTTGCACTACGTGGTCAAGGCGATATGCCTTTTGATTGGCGTATGGACTAATCCCGATTTACGGACAATATCAGGATAGTAGAAGAATGAGTGTCCGTATGGGGGCGATCGAGTGCCGTTAGACAATTTAATCAGCAAAGAGCCTAAACAGTTTGAATATTTTCATCGTTTGATGGGATATATCATGCTGTCTTTGGTGATTGTTGTCTATCATTACACTCAGCCAGATACGCAATATCAAATCTATATTCCTGCATTTTTATTTTTTCTGATTTTAGTCGTTCCTAAGTTTTCTCATTGGTTAATTTATCGATATAGCAATCAAGTTAAGCGTAATGTGCTTTTTCTGATCGATATCATAGTAATTGCTGTACTAATGTCTGCAGTACATTTAAGCCTTGTTTTAACTTTTCTTGCGGTCTTTGCGCTGCTATATACAACCATTTATAACAAAATCAATTTCTTAATGATGTCCTTGGCCGGGATTGTAGGCGTCACTGTATTTTATTTATGTAATATTTATGTCTTTGGTTTTCAAGAATATTTTGAGTCAACCAGCAGTGAGTTAACCGTTCTAGGTTTTTTGTGCCTTATTACGTATTTCAGTGTGGGGACATTTTATCAACACACCCAAGTTCAGTCTTTGAGCAATAAAAAGAACCACTATTATGATCAGATGAATCGTTATATGGAATTCGCCAATCAATTGAGTCGTTATGCGCCTATGCAACTTTGGCAATCGATTATGAAAGGTGAGTCTGAAGCTAAAATCGAATATAAACGTAAAAAACTCACGATTTTCTTTTCAGATATTCAAGGGTTCACAGAACTTTCTGAAACATTAATCCCAGACGATTTAGCATTTCTACTCAATGACTATTTGAGTCATATGACTGAGATTGCCAAACAGTATGAAGCGACTGTCGATAAATTTATGGGTGATGCAATTCTAATCTTCTTTGGTGATCCACATAGCCAAGGCGTAGAGCAAGACGCAAAAACCTGTTTAGAGATGGCAATGGTCATGCGTCAGCAAATGAAGTTGCTGCGTGAACGCTGGATTAAAATGGGTTATCCGCCGCTACACATTCGTATGGGTATTTCTACAGGGTATTGCCACGTTGGGAACTATGGTGCGGCTCACCGTATGGCTTATACCATCGTGGGTCGTGATGCCAACTTGGCTGCAAGATTACAGAGTGCTGCCGAAGTCGACGAAATTTTGATTTCAGACGATACGCATCATTTAGTGAAAAATGACTATTTATGTGCACCCAAAGCACCGATCTTCTTAAAAGGCATCAAAGGCCCAGTACGTACTTGGCAAGTGATGGAAAAATACACCTCTCAGAAAACAGATTATCAGCGGTGGTTCGATTACGAATATAAAGGTTTTAATCTATTATTGAACTTAGATGAAGTGCAAAACTTTGAATATCCTGAACTAATACATGTTTTAGAACGTATGATTCAACGCTTACAAACTCAGCAAAAAATGACCAACTCTGCTGGTATTGTTAAACTGAATTTAGAAGACGAAGTGATCGAAGAAGTCAAAAAAACTGAATCTCACTCTTAATTTCACATATACATTATAAAAATTAGATCTAATCGTATTGCCTTAAATTGTAAAAATAACTCAATTCATGCTTTTATCAAAACGTCTTCTTTTTTTTGATATGTTGAATACATTTATGTATAAAAAAGCCAGTTACGATAAACTGGCTTTTTAATTATAGAAAATATTCTATAAATTAATGATTTTCTGAAGCATGGTTGATGGTGTATTTGGGAATTTCAATTTCCAAATCTTCATCTTCAATTTGTACTTGGCATGACAGGCGAGAGTCTGGTTCTAATCCCCAAGCACGATCGAGAAGATCTGCTTCGACATCATCCATTTCATCTAGACCATCAAAACCTTTACGTACAACCACATGGCAAGTGGTGCATGCTTTAGACATGTCGCATGCATGCTCAATTTTGATGCCGTTTTTTAACATGCTTTCGCAAAGGTTAGCATTTGATTCGACTTCAAACTCAGCGCCGTTTGGGCAGATTGTTGCGTGAGGCAGTACTTTAATACGTGGCATAATCTTGACCTATAAATTAATTTGAGTTTGACCAGTCATCGAGTTTTGTGCCTTTCAGTGCGGCATCAATGTGCTGATTCATACGAGCTGCAGCAAATGCATCGCTATGTATTTTAAGCTGTTCTACAGCATGTTCAATAGCTTTGATATCTGTCGTTTCAAGTGCAGCATCTAAAACACTGCGTGCAGCAGTGAGGGAACTGTGTTGCTCTTGGCTGAGAAGTTGAGCATCTACTTTAAGTGCTTGATCAAGTGCTTCAAGTTCACGTTTTGCTTCCACTTTGGTTTCTTGAAGATGACGTAAGTTTTTATCTTCTTCAGCAAATTTATAACCATCAATCAGTAAGCGTTCAGTGTCGGCATCAGATAAACCATAAGAAGGTTTGATGTCAATTTGAGCATGTACACCAGAAGTGGTTTCTTTGGCAGACACCGTGAGTAAACCATCTGCATCGACCTGGAAAGTCACTTCAATGCGCGCTTGACCTGCAGTCATCGGTGGAATTCCACGAAGAACGAAACGACCTAGACTGCGGCAATGTTCAACCAGATCACGTTCACCTTGTACAACATGAATCAACATCGCTGTTTGACCATCTTGATAGGTTGTGAATTCTTGGCGACGTGCCACTGGAATGGCTGTATTACGCGAAATAAGGCGCTCAACCAAACCGCCCATGGTTTCTAAACCTAAAGAAAGCGGCGTGACGTCTAAAAGCAGTGAACCATCTTTAGAGTTACCAATAAGTTGGTTCGCTGTAATCGACGCGCCAATGGCCACAACTTCATCAGGGTTAATAGTACAGAGCGGTTCTTGATTGAAGACATCTTGAACAGCTTTTTGTACAGCATACGAGCGGGTAGAACCACCGACCAATACCACATTTTGAATATCGCTGAGCTCAAGCTTGGCATCACGCATGACACGTTTACAAACGCTGATGGTTTTATCCAAAGCAACTTTGATGATGGATTCAAAAGTAGGGCGGTCTAAAGTCAATGATTGATCAAAAACTTTAAGCTCTACAGATTCAGCCTCGGTTAGAGCTTCTTTTGCTTTACGAGCAGAAACGATGAAATGTGCATATTCAGCATCATCTAAAGTTTCAATATTCAGTTGTTTTTTTGCCCATTTTACAATCAGACGGTCTAAGTCATCACCACCAAGCGCCGTGTGGCCACCCGTTGCTAGAACTTCAAAAACACCTTGAGAGAAACGTAAAATTGAAACGTCAAAAGTACCGCCACCCAGATCATAGATCACATAGTTTTGATCATGTGCAAGATTGGTGTCTTGGTCTAAGCCATAAGCCACTGCCGCAGCAGTCGGTTCATTTAAAAGACGGAGTACATTTAAGCCTGCAAGCTGTGCTGCATCACGCGTTGCTTGACGCTGTGCTTCATCAAAATAGGCAGGTACAGTAATCACAGCACCATTTACTGGATTGTTTAAGCTGCTTTCTGCACGGTCTTTAAGTTGTTTTAAAACTTCTGCAGAAATTTCAACTGGTGTTTTACGACCTTGTGCAGTTTCAAAAGCAGGCATTTCATTCGCTTCACCGACTAAGTTGTACGGGTGTTGGAATTTGATATCTGCTTTAGAGCGACCCATAAAGCGTTTTACAGAAACGATGGTGTTTTTAGGATCAGTCGTTAAGAATGCCTTTGCGTCGTCACCATATTGCGTAGTGGATTCGCCATAGTGTGCAATAGAAGGGAGTAACACACGACCATGTTCATCGTTAAGCACTTTCGCTTTACCAGAAAGTACCGTGGCTACTAAAGAGTGTGTAGTCCCAAGATCGATACCAATTGCGATGCGGTGTTCATGCGGCGCACTTGATTGACCAGGTTCTGCAATTTGCAAGAGAGCCATGTGTGTTACATCCTTTGAACGTCAAATATAAAAAATAAATTAAAAATCATCGTCTAAATCAAAGCTATCGTCGTCTAAGAAGCGATCTTCAGCTTTATCGATGTCAGCCATTACTTTTTGGAAGAAGCGTAATTTACGTACGGTATCACGTGCTTCTGCCCAGTCTTCGTCGTCATAATCAATTTTAAATTCACGAACCAAACCGTCTATCCATTGCTGAACTTCAGTTTTAAGTGAAGTGAGGTCATCAGCAGAGCATGCCTCATCTAACTGTTCACGAATTTCTAAGGCATCTTGTAGGAACTCAAAATCACTAATTGATTGATCAAGGTGATAATCTTGTTTTTTGAGACTTAAAAGATATGCAGCGCGGCTATCAACATTGGATAAAGCTTTAAATGCTTGATTAATCTCACTAGATTTTATCAGGGCTAGATCTTTGTCTTCGGCTTTATCTGGATGATATTGTTGCTGCAACTTTAAAAATTCAGCTTTTAAAACTGCTAAATCAATATCGAGTGCTACAGGTAAGTTAAACAACTCAAAATGATTCATGGGAGATGGTGTCCGCAATAGAGGTGCAAAAAGTGTTGCTTTAAATGCAATTAAAACAGTGAATTTTACACTGTTTTAATGCGAAAAAGGAGCGTGGAAATGGCTTAAACCGTAAACGATTCGCCGCAGCCACATTCGCCTTTTTTATTTGGGTTATTAAATTCAAAACCTTCGTTTAAACCATTTTTCACATAGTCCATCTCCATACCTTCAAGATAAACTAAGCTTTTTGGATCAACGAATACTTTTACGCCAAACTGATCGAATACTTGGTCATGCGTGTCAATATCATCGACAAACTCAAGTACATAAGCTAAACCAGAACAGCCAGAAGTTTTCACGCCAACGCGAATACCTTCACCCTTACCGCGATTCTTGATGTAATTGCTGATATGAGTTGCAGCATTTTCAGTTAAATGAATCATGAAAACTCCGTTAATCTTTTTTAAAACACGTAAACAATTAAGCTTTTACTTTCTTGCTACGGTAGTCTTCTACAGCAGCTTTGATTGCATCTTCAGCAAGTACAGAGCAGTGTACTTTTACTGGTGGAAGTGCAAGTTCAGTTGCAATATCAATGTTCTTAATTGCTTGAGCTTCATCAAGAGTTTTGCCTTTTAGCCACTCTGTTACTAATGAGCTAGATGCAATTGCTGAACCACAACCGTAAGTTTTGAAGCGAGCTTCTTCAATTACGCCGTTGTCATCAACTTGGATCTGTAGACGCATAACATCGCCACAAGCTGGTGCACCGACCATACCTGTACCAACGTTTTCTGCATTTTTGTCTAAAACACCAACATTACGAGGGTTTTCGTAATGATCAATTACTTTTTCGCTATAAGCCATGATGCTTCTCCAAACCTCGGGGTCAGCCTTAAGATTAATATGGGGGTGAAATTACGTTAATCAATGAGATAGCCTTAAAATAAAAGCTATCTCACCGGGATGAATTAGTGTTCAGCCCATTCTACAGAATTAAGGTCGATACCTTCTTTGTACATATCCCAAAGCGGTGAAAGATCACGTAGTTTTTCAACTGCTGCTTTGGTAATTTCAAGTACATGGTCAATATCGGCTTCAGTGGTGTATTTACCAAAGCTGAAACGAATCGAGCTATGAGCCAATTCATCTGAAAGACCCAATGCACGAAGTACATAGGATGGTTCTAAAGTTGCTGATGTACATGCAGAACCAGAAGATACTGCGCAATCTTTAAGTGCCATCATTAACGATTCACCTTCAACGAAGTTAAAGCTGACGTTTAGATAGTTTGCAACGTTGTATTCTGGGTGACCGTTCAGGAAGACTTGTTCAAGACCTTGCAAGCCATTCCAAAGTTTGTCACGAAGTACACGAATACGAGTTTGTTCGGCATGAAGGTTTTTACCTGCAAGTTCGAACGCTTCGCCCATACCCACGATTTGGTGAGTCGCTAGCGTACCTGAACGCATACCACGTTCATGACCGCCACCGTGCATTTGCGCTTTAATACGTACACGTGGTTGACGACGTACATAAAGAGCACCAATACCTTTAGGACCATAGATTTTGTGGCCAGAGAAGCTCATCAAATCAACTTTCATTGTTGAAAGATCAATTTCTACTTTACCTGCAGCTTGCGCAGCATCTACGTGGAAATAAGTTTTGTTTGCACGAGTCAATTCACCGATTGCAGCTACATCTGTAGTTGTACCGATTTCATTGTTCACCATCATCAAAGATACAAGAATCGTATCTGGACGAAGGACAGCCTGAACCATTTCAGGTGTAATTAAACCTGTTTTTGCTTCTGGCTCAAGATAAGTAATTTCGAAGCCTTCTTCTTCAAGCTCGCGGCAAGTATCAAGAATTGCTTTATGTTCAATTTTACTTGTAATAATGTGCTTGCCTTTAGATGCATAGAACTGAGCAATACCTTTAAGCGCAAGGTTGTCAGATTCAGTTGCACCAGAAGTCCAAACGATTTCGCGTGGATCAGCTTTTACTAGATTAGCAACTTGTTCACGTGCATATTCTACTTTTTCTTCTGCCTGCCAGCCGTAAGCATGAGAACGAGAAGCTGCATTACCAAAAGTACCGTCAAACGTTAGACATTCCATCATACGTTCTGCGACTTGAGGGTCTACAGGTGTAGTTGCTGCATAGTCAAGATAAATAGGACGCTTCATGTCAAATACCTGTAACCGATAAAAGGGCTGAATCAAAGTTTGCTGAATTTTGACGAATAGATACGGTTTGAACGTTATCGCGTGCTACAAGGTCAGCAAGGGTGATTTTTGCAAGATAATCGGCAATGTGGTGGGAGAGTTCCTGCCATAAATCGTGAGTCAAGCACATTGCACCATTTTGGCAGTTGCCTTTGTGGTCACAACGGGTTGCATCAACTGTTTCATTTACAGCTTCAATAATTTCCAAAACAGTGATGTCTTCAGCACTACGAGCAAGGTGATAACCACCGTTTGCTCCACGGATGCTGGAAACTAAGCCGTGACGCTTTAATTTTGCAAATAACTGCTCAAGATAGGCCACTGAAATGGTTTGACGAGCTGCAATTTCTGCAAGAGTGATCGTTTGTTCAGTTGGCTGCAAAGCTAGATCAAGTAGAGCAGTCACTGCGTAGCGACCGCGAGTTGTTAAGCGCATGATTCGATACACATGTTAAGTCTAGATGTGCAGATTTTATGAATCCTGACTAAAATAGTCAAGTTTTTTTGAGATTGTTTATTTTTTTTATTTTGTCTGAAAAATTATATATTTATTTGAACCACACATTATACACTAATAACGTTATTAAAAGAACAGATATTAGACTAAAAGCGATATTAATCCGCTTTTGACGACGTTCGATACGCTTAATACGGTTTTTGTATTGTTTAACTTCAACTTGCAGCGTGTTGATTTTAGAGCGTTGTTGTTCGATTTTTTCTAAAAGTGGGGCAATACGTTTTTTAGACGCAACGATATCGTTTTCTTCGACAGGTTCAGACAGCCAGTGTTTCCAGTCAGATAAAATTTTCGGCACACTAAATAATGAAACCAGATCACGAAATTCATCTTTTAGAACTACATCACCATCGATACGCATGGTTTTGATGCTTTTACGATTACCAAAGACAAAGATTTTCACCAAATCCATTAGTGTCGTACGGACATCAAGGTCGATCGCTTTATCTGGGGATTTTGTGTCGAAAAGAATACCGTGTTCAGTAAACTGAACATAAAAATCAAAATAAGGGATATAGCTATTTATCTTAAGTGCGACTTTTTGATCAACAAATTTTTTAGCTTGTAATGCTACAACGCGGTCATGTTTTAAAATGAAAGTAAAAATCGTTTCTAAAACAATCAGGGTCATAGTAAGCAACAAATGTGGTTGAGCTTGTGTTTGTTGCGTATCACTCATAAAAAAAATGTCCTTGTTAAAATCTGAAAGCACTGGAAATTGAGCATCCTGCTCTAGAGGAACTTAGAATATACCAAAAAGTTGGTAATTCACCAGCTTTGTAGAACAGTTTAATCAATCTATCAAGTCATATGTTTGCTATTATGCTATTAAAATGAAGAATCACATGTTGCTGTGCACATAAAATAATCAGGAGAAGTGCGGATTATGGAAAATACAGAAAGCATAATTGACGATGTGCAAGAAACATCAGGAAAGCAGGTTAAACCTCGGGTACGTAGTCATTCTGATCGCCGCTCTAAAATGGATTTTCGCAAATATACCAAACAGATTTGGTTGGCTGGATTAGGTGCTTTTTCACGTGCAGAAGGCGAAGGAAATAAGCTTTTTGACTCTTTAGTCAAAGTTGGAGAGGAGCTTGAGTCCAAAACGATTGATATTGCAGATCAAACTGTAGAAAAGGTTTCAGAAAAAGCCAAAGAATCTGTAACCGATACGAAAGATAAAGTAGAAAAAATTTTAGATAATAGTGTTAATCATTCTTTAAACCGTTTAGGATTGGTGACTGTAAAGGATTTACAGCACTTAGAAAGGCTTATACTTCAATTACATACTAAAGTTGACCTATTGGCCGAAGAAAATGCCCAACTGAGGGCCGAAATACTAAAAAAACACTAACTTTTTTACTATTATCGAATTTTCAAGGTTTTTTTCGTCAAAAAATTCTATAAAAAGAGGTTGAGGAGTATTGCGTTTAACCCTAAAGCATTGCTATAAAGGCGTTATGGCGTTTTATACAAATTTTTGAACCTTAAATAAACGATATTAAGAGGACTTAATTTTCATGAATAAATCAGAATTAATTGATGCAATTGCCGAAAATGGGGGATTATCTAAGGCCGATGCCGGTAAAGCTTTAGATGCTACAATTGCTGCAGTTACCAATGCATTGAAAGCTGGTGATACAGTTACTTTAGTTGGTTTTGGTACTTTCAGCGTTAAAGAACGCGCTGCACGTACTGGTCGTAACCCACAAACTGGTGCGACTTTAGAAATCAAAGCAAGCAAAGTTCCTAGCTTCAAAGCTGGTAAAGGCTTGAAAGATTCTGTAGCTTAAGCTTATTAAGCACATGAGACGCGCCATTATTTGGCGCGTTTTTTATTGGTAAATGTGATTAATTGATATATCGCATTCATTCATCTCGGGTTTTCGGTTAAAATTCACCGCAAATAAAATATTGGAATACTTATGGAATCGTTTCGTAAAGTCATTAAGGGTTGGCTGGGCAAGGTCTTGCTCGTTTTGTTTTTGACCCCTTTAGCACTTGTAGGTATTGAAGGATATTTTAGTGGTGGATCTAAAGATGCAGCAAAGACTGTAAACGGTACTGAAATTTCGCAAAAAGAACTCGAAGCACTGACGAACTCATTAAAAGAACAATATCTGGCATATGCTCAGGGTGATGAAACATTATTGAATCAAAATTTCATTAGCAATAAAGCGATGGATACTTTGGTTTCACGCCAATTGTTATTGCAACAAGCTGATAAATTAGGCATTAGCTTGAGTGATGCACAAATTGTGCAAATGATTCATCAGCAGCCAAGCTTCCAAGTCAATGGTCAATTTTCAGATGAAGCGTTTGGGAGATACCTCGAATCGATTGGTATGACGAACCGCACATTCATTGATAACTTACGTAAAGACCATGCTTTAAAAATGTTGTCTACAACATTTATGGAATATGCATTGGTGAGTAAGCTTGATATCTTGCAAATTGCGAACTTACAAACGGAACAACGTAGTATTCAGTTGGCGAGCATTAATCTTGAAAATTACAAGAAAAATGTAAAAGTATCTGATGCCGAAATTGCCGCTTATTATGAGCAGCATAAAAACAAATTTAAGCAAGCAACCAGTATTGATGCAGATTTTGTCGTATTAACACCTGCCAATATTACTGCACCTGTAGAAGCTGCAACTGATGCTGAATTGAAAGAAGCGTATAACAGCTTTGTTGAGAATGCACAGAAGTCAGTTAAACCACTCGTTAAGCACATCATGATCACTGCAGACAGTCGTTCAGATGCCGAAGCTAAAAAACTGGCTGAAAGTGTTCAAGCTAAAATTAAAGCGGGTTTAAGCTTTGACCAAGCTGCAGCGCAATTCTCTGAAGATCCTGAATCTAAAGCAAAAGGTGGTGAACTGGTTGCTTATGAAAAAGGTGTGTTTGGTGATGCGTTTGATGCTGCAGTTGAAGGTGCTCTAGCTGGTCAAGTGACTGCTCCAGTGAAAACAGACAGTGGTTATCACTTGATCGAAAAAGTGGCGCCAGCTGTAAAAGTGGCTTCATTTGAACAGGAAAAGGCACGTCTACAAGCAGAAGTCGCTGCTTCGAAAAAAGCCAATGTTTTTTCTGACACTGTAAACAGCCTCAATGACATGGTCGTGAGCAGTGATGCCCTTGATGTCGTGGGTCAAGAAGTGAAAGGCGTAAAAGTACAATCATTGAATGGCTTAACATTAGCATCGCAACATCCAGTTTTAAGTGATGCAAACGTCAAAGTTAAATTGTTTAACGATGATGTTAAAAATGGTGAACGTAATGTTTCATCGAGCATTCAGTTGAAAAATGGTGATGTGGTTTGGGTGAAAGTGCGTAACTATCATGCTGCGGGTGTTCAAACTTTAGCTGAAGCGAAAGCGCATGTGAAAACTCAGCTGATTGAAAAGAAAGCGTCTGATGCTGCAAAAGCCCAAATTCAAGCGACATTAAAAGAGTTTGCTGCAAAACCTGCTGCTTCAGTTGCGAAAGGCAGTTTAAACTTTGAAAATGCGGGTACCTTCACTCGTGCGGATGGCTTGTTGAAACGCGAAATTCAACGTGCTGCATTTAGTGTAAAAGCGCCGAAAGCAGGTCATTGGTCTGTTACTACGACTAATCTACCAAATGAATTGGTTGTGGTTGCTGTGACTGCAGTGAACAAACAATCTGATGCGGCATTAACGGGTGAGCAGTTAGATGAGTTAACAAAACTTTATCAACAGCTTCGTGGTCAACAAGAATTTGATGACTACACACGTTATCTAAAAGATCATGCCAAAATTAAATAATTAAGGCCGCTTTTAAAAAACCAGCTTCCGAGCTGGTTTTTTTGACTTAAATTGACAGATATAATTTTTATTTAAAAGATTTGGCAAATGAAATATCGACTCTAGCATCGTAGATTATTGTTCTCAAAAAAATAATATGAAGAAAAAATAACTCATCACGACAAAGGATTAAGCGGATGATATCTCTGTATATGCCTCAATGTAAACGTTTAAAGAACCCGTTATTGCGGTGGATAGATCATTATTTTAAGCACATGATATTGATGCTATTAACCATTTGTGTTGCTAGTGGTATTCAAGCTGCAGAACTGAACTTTCAAAAAGTTTTAGAGCAGGAAAGAGCTTGGGCGGGCTTGAGCAGTAAAAAAGTCAAAAATAATGAAATCGAATGGACATATAGTGAAGGAGGAGATCCACGAAAACCGACGCTGTTATTGCTACATGGTTTGTCAGGCACGCGTGATAATTGGAACCGCGTTGCCCGTTATTTAACGCCCAATTATCATGTCATTATTCCAGATCTGCCAGCACATGGAGAAACTCTAGTTGCAGATCAATTTGATCTATCGATTCCAAATTTAACTGAAAAATTACGACGATTTATTGATGCTGCAAAGTTTGATCCAAATTTACATATCGCAGGGCATTCGATGGGTGGTGCAATTGCCATGCTCTATAGCGCTCAGTATCCCTTAGAAGTGAAATCTTTATTGTTGGTGGATTCGGCTGGTGTCTTTAAGTTGAGCAATACAGCGTATCTAAAAGATACGGCAAAGCTTGCAGAGCTAGTGGTCAGAAAAACTGGTGATTTTGATCGCGTGATGAAGATCGTGATGCAATCTCCGCCTTTTATTCCACAAGAATTAAAAATTGGGCAAGAAAAGTTGATGATCGTTCAATCTAAACAAACCAATAAAATGGTGGAGCAACTGCAAAAAATGGCCACCTTGTATACGCCAGAGTCCTTTGCTTTGGCTGGACGAGGCATTGATGCACCTGTGTTTATTATCTGGGGGAAGCAAGATCAGATTATCAATGTTGAAGTGGCAGAAGAACTGAGACGCTTATTTAAAAAAGCTGAAAAGCCACTGATTTTAGACCATGTTGGTCATATGCCTATCTTAGAAGCGGAGCAGTTAATAGCGCTGCCATATTTAAAGTTTCTTTCAACTGTTCAATGAATAAAATCGGTAAAGTGTGTGAAAAAAAGCGAGAAATATCTCGCTTTTTTAAACTTAATTAGACACGTTAAGTCGATTTAAGTACGTACTTTAATTTCATAGCCCGTGTATTTACGAATATTGATCACACCGGTATCCAAAATCAGATACTGACCTTTAATCCCTTGTAATTTTCCTCGAATAATTGGTGTTTTGTCCAAATTATGCGATTTGATTTTTTCAGGATATTCATCTACCGGGTAGATAAATTGGCGTGGCAACTCATCTTCTAACAGTTCAACAGTTTCATTAAACTCTAAATTTTGGCTAAATTCTTCACGAATGGTCTGAATTTTTGGTGCAAATTCTTCCACCAATTGGTCGCGAATTTCGATCAGGTTGATGGGTTCTGCTTCACCTTTGAGTAATTTACGCCAATCAGTTTTATCGGCCACTTGCGTTCCAAACATGACTTCAAGCTGACCAGATAGACGACGTGAACCAACTTTCATAATAGGCAAAGCTTGCGTCGCACCTTGGTCCAGCCAACGTGTAGGCATTTGACCAAGTCGAGTAATCCCCACTTTTAAGGCACTCGAATTGGCTAAATAGACAATATGCGGTTGAAAGCAAACTTTATGGGCAAAATCATCTTCACGGCAAGTCCCGAGATGATAATGACAGGTTTCAGGCTTCATAATGCACATATCACAAGAAGCCTTAGTTTTCATGCATTTGAAGCAATGACCTTGTGAATACGATTTAGGTGTTTTTGCGCCGCAAGAAATGCAGTAGATATTTCCCGTGGCTTCGATTTCTATTTCTTGGCCAAGGCTAAATGGTAGATCAACTTCTGAGCGATCTAGAATAAATTTATACTCAACATTTGCCTTGTGTGTATGTTGATCAGTTACACTAAGGTCTTTAAGACCTGCATGCATTTTATGGCAAATGCCTTGTAGTTCCATACGAATACTCACTTCATTATTAAGGATGCGGTCAATGGCTGAACAAAATGTCATCACTTCTATGCTAGACGATTTGTCAAAAGAGCAGCCCATTTTAACCGCAATCTGTATTGGTCAGGATCTTGAGCAATACAATCAATTTCATCCAATTCAATGGCAACATTTTAACGTAACTGAGTTTTTAAATCTGCCTTTTACCCAGCGTTTTGACCTTGGATTTGTGATTCTTGATACTGAAACCATGTTGAGTTTGGATCAGCAGCAGAAAACGCAGATGTTGGTAAAATTGCGTGACCTATTTGCCAAACGCATCGTGGTGGTGAGTAAGTTACACGATGAACAATTATTACGTGCTTTAGGCTTTACTCAGCTCATTGATAAAACCACGCATGAAAGTGATTTTGCTTTATGGCAGTTTAATATTTTGACTTATAAACATATCCCAGATTGGTTTAACTCTAAATTTTGGGCAAATCCTGAAAACTGGGATAAATTCCGTTGGTAACAAATACTTAGCCTGCGAGAAATTGCAAAAATTAACAAACATTTATGACAAATCTGTGTTTTCCCACGTATGCTGTAATGAATTTATCTAGGTTTCACTGGGAAAAATAAAATGACAAATTTAAATAATATTGTTGAGATTTTAGCAAAGCAGGCCCTTGGTGGTGCAAACAATCAAAATCAACAAGGTGGTCTGGGTGGTATTTTAGGTTCGGTGCTGGGTCAATTGGGCGCAAATGCAGGCACTCAAAATACCCAAACTAATGCTCAAAACCAAGCAGGTGGTTTAGGTGGAATTTTAGGCTCTGTGTTGGGCCAACTGGGTGGTGCAGCGCAGCCGCAGCAACGTAGTAGCGGTGGTAATGCATCAACCATTTTAGTAGCAGTGTTACCTCTGGTGCTGGCTTGGATTCAAAAACAAGGTGGCCTACAAGGTGCTTTGGATAAATTACGTGGACAGGGCTTGAGCAGTCAGGTTGATGATTGGGTATCTACAGGCCCTGGCGATAATGCTGCTGTGAATAATCAACAAGTACAAAATTTATTTGATGATGCCGAAGTGGAGCAAGTTGCACAAGAAACTCAAACTCAGAAACAAGATGTGTACAGTGCAATTTCAACAGTATTGCCGCAAATTATTGACTCATTGACGCCACAAGCTGGACAAACCAATCAGCAAGAAGCGAATGCTGATATTCAACAAGTGATGAATTTGGTTTCAGGTTTTCTTAAGCGTTAATCACAATATCGTTTGATGGTATTTGATTGAATACAAGCCAATGAACACTGGCTTTTTTATGATTTGAAAAATGATAACAATGTGTCACTAAGATTGTCACTAGGATGGATTAAATAAACGGTTCGACACACTGATTTTTTTGCCAATATAGTGTGATTTTTTTTGACGAATCAAAATGATTTTCGACTGAAACTCTAACTCACCAAACTCTGGTTCAACTTGCACATAATGTAGTTGACCAAACTCATCACGCACACGCGCTTGAGCGGAAAAGCCGGGACGGGCACTACCACTCGAAATTGTTGCAAGGCGGCCAAGCAAGTTAACCGTTTGCTTTTTATATTTGGGCGGAACGACTTGATCCAAACAATGAATCATAAATACCGTAAAGAATATGGCAATAATCAACGCAGGTAGAATGAGATAATAAGCAGGAACGAATTGACCGTCTTTGGCATGGATACAGAACTGAAGTACATAGCCTGCAAAGCTAAAATTCATCAGTAAGAAGAACAAAATCAGAGTTTTGGAAAATTTGACATTTAATAATGCCAATTCTTGTATGCGCTGTGGGGCAATTCTTTTCAAAACTTGGCTAGGACTAATATTGATGTAATAGCCAATGGTTTCAACCATGCCCAATAACAGTACGGTCAATAAACTTAAATGAAAGGGAATTAAGTTATAGTCTGTTAAAAATGCGGACATGGTTGTATTCCAGTGTTTATTCTTCTGTGAGGTAGATTCCACCATCAGAATGCACGTTAATATTCACTTTTTCAAGGGCTTGACCTTGGCATGGGCCAGAAATACATTCCCCAGATTCGACCATAAACAGGGCGCCATGTGTTGAGCACTCAATAAATTCTTGGTCACGATCTAGAAACTGATTTTCTAGAAACTCAAGTTCCACGTGCAAGTGTGGGCAGTTATTTTGATAAGCGTAAAACATGCCATCACGTTGGGTGATAAAAATCGTTTCACCTTCAGGCGTTTCGAATGATCGTGCTTCACGTTCAGGCACATCATCCGTCATGCAAATTTTAAACATTAAGCACATTCCTTTTGAAATGATTGTAAAAGCTGAGCATAGTCTTCAACTGCTAGGCGTGGACCAAACTGAGCCACAACTTCACTTGAAATCAAGATGGCAAGTTCAGCAGCCGTTTGATAGTCATGACCTGCATTCAGTGCATACAGGAAAGCACCAGCAAATGCATCACCAGCACCATTGGTATCTACTGCGGTAACTTTACGACCTGGCACGGTAAATGTAGCTGCTTCATTATGAATTAAGGCACCTTTGGCACTTAATGTAATGACAATATGTTTGCTTAGTGATTGCAATTTAGCAAGTGCAGCATCTAATTGATCTGTTTCTGTGTACATCAGCGCTTCTTGTTCATTACAGAACAATAAGTCCACGCCATCATCGAGTAAATCATCTAGACCTTGACGCGCATATTGCACCATTGCTGGATCAGATAAGGTCAATGCAATTTGTACACCATTGGCTTTGGCGATTTGACGTGCTTGTTTTACCGCAAGACGCGCGCTATCTGATGTTGAAAGATAACCTTCGATATATAGCCATTTCGCAGTATTTAAGCTGCCAAAATCAATTTGGCTATCAGTCAATTCCGCAGTAATACCGAGGTAAGTATGCATCGTACGTTCAGAATCAGGGCTGACCAATACCATACATGTGCCAGTTACACCTTCACTGATTGATTGAGTTGCAGTTTGGATGCCAGCGTCGTTTAAACCATTTAGGTAAATTTGACCTAAGTCATCATTGCCGACACGACAACCATAAAATGCAGTTCCGCCTAAAGCACTAAAAGCAACCGTTGTATTTGCTGCAGAACCACCAGAAGCTTGACCTTTATATTCTTGAGTGGCTTTTAGATTGTTATAAAGGGCTGCTTGAGTATCGCCATCTGTCAGTTGCATCGTACCTTTTTGCAGATTGTGTTGAATTAGGAATTCGTCAGAGACTTTAAATTCTTGGTCAATAAGTGCATTACCAATTGCAAAAAGGTCAACAGTTGCCATGTTGTATGTTCACATCAAAAAAATGAAAGTGCTAAGTTTACACGAATGCTCAGGATTGCTGTAGTTTGTTGAAGAAAATTCAATTAAAGGACAAGTGTGTATAAAAATCGGGCAAATCCATTATATTTTTACATTTTTTTTTGAATTAGTTGCCGTTTTAATCAGCTTTGCTATTGTGCAAATCGAAAAATTTTACTTTTATAGAGCTATAGGGTGTTCAGACTAAATCAAGATGATTTGGTCATCATAAATAGATAACAGATTAAAAGTGTGAATATATGGAAATTACGATTCGTCCAGCAGAGCAACTTCCTGCTCAAATCGAAAATATTGCTGCTTTGGCGCAGCATGAAGGCTATACATTTATACACCGTTTAATTGAAGAATATCAAAGTGGTAAAAATCGTTTTGACCAAACGGGTGAGCAATTATTGCTTGCTTATGATGGCGATAAATTAATTGCTTGTGGCGGTTTAAATCAGCAATGGGGTGATACTGGTGTAGAAGAACGGATTGGACGAGTTCGCCGTTTCTATGTGCATCCGCAGTACCGTCAGCATGGCGTGGGTAAGCAGCTATTGGTGGAATTGGAAAAGGGTGCGAAAAAGCATTTTTCTGCACTGTGCTTAAATACAGAACTTAAAAATGCTGCAAAATTCTATCAAAAGCAGAATTATGTCTATGTTGAAAGTCATCCAAATTATAATTATTTCAAATATTTGGTTTAGTTTTCAATCCAAAAATAGACAGTAAACACTGTAAATGAAGCATCCGACATCGGGTGCTTTTTTTATTTGGTAATTCTAAAAAATAGTGCGATTTTTAAAACAAAATTTTAAGCAAAAATTCATTTCAGTTCTCGAAAATATAAGCATCAAAATAACTGCATAGAGTGAAGTATATGCAAGTGTCTGAGCTACAAGACTACGTTAAAAAAGTCCCTGAGATTACCGCACTGTTTTGGTTGACCAAAATTTTTGCGACCACCTTTGGTGAAACCAGTGGTGATGCATTGTCCATGTCCTTAAATTTGGGCTATCTACTCAGTACCTTTAGTTTCGCAGGCATATTTATCAGTTTGCTGTATTTTCAAATAAAGTCCAAAGCCTATAAACCTTATTTATATTGGGCCACGATTATTGCCAGTACAACGGTAGGTACGACTTTAGCGGATTTTGTAGATCGTTCTTTAGGGATTGGCTACTTGGGTGGTAGTTTGCTGTTGCTGAGTTTGGTGCTCATATCGCTTTTCAGCTGGTATCAGGTCGAAGGGGTAATTAATCCGAGTGTAGAGAATTTGCCGCGAACACAGATCTTTTATTGGTTGACGATTACATTTTCTCAAACGCTAGGTACAGCTTTGGGGGACTGGACTTCCGATAGTGCAGGATTAGGCTATAGCGGTGGTATATGGCTATTTGGTGGTCTAATCGTATTGATGGCGTTGTTGTATTTTTTTAGTCGGGTCTCAAAGACGATTTTATTTTGGGCTACTTTTGTTTTGACACGTCCATTGGGCGCAGTTGTCGGCGATTTTTTAGATAAGCCCATCAGTTCAGGTGGATTGGATTTAAGTCGCTTTATGGCTTCTTTTGT
Source organism: Acinetobacter sp. YH01020 (assembly GCF_013420275.1). Classification (NCBI taxonomy): domain Bacteria; kingdom Pseudomonadati; phylum Pseudomonadota; class Gammaproteobacteria; order Moraxellales; family Moraxellaceae; genus Acinetobacter; species Acinetobacter sp. YH01020. The sequence goes on along the minus strand of NZ_VOYN01000022.1, from coordinate 24,357 downwards.
ATTGTTATTGGCGATTGTGATTTGCGTCTATTGGTCAACACGAAATGATAGGCAATCCATAAAATCTGTCTAAATGTTTTAGTGCGAAAACAAGTGATTTTTAAAATTAAAGTTCAAGTTGATTAAAACAGTTGGAAATGTTGTTTCGGTGAATCTAGTTGTGATTTTTTAAGGTATACTTTGCCTAATTTAAATGAATAGATTAGGAGCACACATGACTGTAGATGTCACTGAAACCATTTCTCAAACTGTACATCCCGCGTTTCAGTTGATTCGTCAACATCATGTTGAAGCTTTAGACATTTTAGTGTCTGAATATAAACACAAAGTGACTGGCGCAGTGCATTATCACTTAGCCACAAACCATGACGAAAACGTATTTTTAGTTGCCTTCCGTACACAGCCGATGGATTCAAAAGGCGAGGCGCATATTCTTGAGCATACGGCACTTTGTGGCTCAGAAAAGTTCCCTGTACGTGACCCATTCTTTTTAATGATTCGCCGTTCACTCAATACGTTCATGAATGCGTTTACCGCAGCGGATTGGACGGCTTATCCATTTGCAACGCAAAATAAAAAAGATTTCCAAAACTTGTTAGAAGTTTATATGGATGCTGCTTTTGCTGCGAATTTGAACCCGCTTGATTTTGCGCAAGAAGGGATTCGTATTGAGCTAGAAAATGGCGAAGCTGTATATAAAGGCGTGGTATTTAATGAAATGAAAGGTGCAATGAGTTCACCTTCAGATCAGTTGTATCACCAACTTGCCCATCATTTATTCCCAGAAACGACATATCATTACAACTCAGGTGGTGATCCTAAAGACATTCCTGACTTAAGCTATGAAGAGTTGGTCAGTTTCTACAAATCACATTATCACCCAAGTAATGCGGTGTTTATGACCTTTGGTAATGAGCCTGCATATAATTTACAAGAACAGTTTGAAACGCTTGCTTTGTCTAAATTTGAAAAAGGTCAAACGCTGTATTCAAAACCTGAGCGCCGCTTAACTGCGCCTGTAACTGTAACTGAAACGTATGCAGTTGATGCTGAAGACCTCAAAGACAAAACATATCATGTGCTTTCTTGGTTATTGCCTGAAGCAAGTAATATTAAATTACGTTTAGGTATGCGTTTGGTTGAGGGGGTATTGCTTGAAGATTCTGCTTCGCCATTACGTCATTACTTAGAAACCTGTGGTTATGCACAGTCTACTGGTCCATTCATGGGCGTAGATGACTCAAACTATGAAATGACGTTCTACTGTGCAATTCAAGGTTCAAACCCTGAGCATGCAGAACAATTTAAAAATGGCGTGTTTAAAGTATTAGAAGACGTTGCGGCTAAGCCTGTTGATCCAGCTTTAGTTGAGGCGATTTTACATCAGATTGAATTGCATCAGCGTGAAATCAATGGTGATGGTACACCATATGGCCTAAGCTTAATTCTGAATGGTTTAAGCAGTGCGATTCACCATTCAGACCCTGTAGATGTTTGGGATGTGGATACGGCCATTGAACAAGTGAAGGAAGAGTTGAAAGACCCAATGTGGTTATCTAACTTAATCAAAACCTACTTGCTTGATAATCAACATCGTGTGCAATTAACTTTGGTTCCAGATGCTGAAAAAAATGCGTTGGAAGCGGCAGCAGAAAAAGCACGTTTAAAAGAAATTGATGCGAACTTAACTGAAGCGCAAAAAGCAGAGATTATTGCGCAGACTGAAGCACTGAACATTCGTCAAGATACCCCAGATGATTTGAACCTATTGCCTAAAGTAGGTTTAGAAGACGTTCCTGCACAATTACAGATTGTACAAGGTCAATTACGCGAAATTATCAGTAATGGCTTGGATACGCCGTTAAATCTTTACCACGCAGGCACCAATGGTCTTTACTACCAACAAGTTTTGATTCAGATTCCTGATGAAGTGGTGCAATCGCCGTATTTCAATCTCTTATCGATTTTGATGGGTGAAGTTGGTGCAGGTGAATACGATTACTTAGAGCTACAACAGTTGCAAACAGCTGTGAGTGGCGGTTTAGGTATGGGGGCATCGCTGCGTTCAAAAGTGGATGATAAAGGTCAAATTAGTGCTTGGCTAACGTTGACCACTAAATCATTGGTGAATAATCTTGAAGCCATTCGCTTATTGAAATTGGCTTTTGAACAGCTACGTTTTGATGAAAAAAATCGTATCGTAGAGTTATTGCAACAACGTAAAGCACGTTGGCAGTCACGTGTATCTGGTTCTGGTCATAGTTATGCAATGCAAATTGCAGGTCGTCAACATAGTGCATTGGCGCTACGTGATTATCATAATACAGGCCTAGGCGCGCTGAACTGGCTGTCAGAACTTGTCAGCAAAATTGAGCAAGACGACACGGCTTATAATGCCTTGATTGATGAGCTTAAGTTAATTCACAACCGTTTGCTTAAAGCACCAAAACAATTCTTGGTGGTGTGTGAGGAGCATCATTCAGACCGATTGGTTGAAGAAGTTCAAACCATTTGGGATAAAGTGGCGATTGATGATAACCCACATGCTTTAACTCAAGTGAATTTTGCAGATAGCAACAATGACGAAGCTTGGCTCATTCAAGCCAATGTTCAGTTCTGCGCTTCAGCATATCCTGCGGTGGAAGTGTCGCATCCTGATGCAGCACCTTTAATGATTTTGGCGGCTTATCTACGTAATGGCTTCTTGCATAGCGCGATTCGTGAAAAAGGTGGTGCTTATGGTGGTGGTGCAAGCTATGACGGTAATGCATGTTCATTCCGTTTCTATAGCTACCGTGACCCACGTTTAGCTGAAACGTTTAAAGATTTTGACGCAAGTGTGCAGTGGCTACTGAATGCTGAACAACAACCGCATCAGCTAGAAGAAGCGATTTTGGGTCTAATTGCTAGCATGGATAAACCGGGATCACCAGCGGGTGAAGCTATTACAGCTTGTTATGCTTTATTGCATAAACGCACGCCAGCTTTCCGTCAAATGTTACGTGAACGTCTTTTGAATGTGACTTTGGAAGATCTAAAACGTGTTGCTGTGGCGTACTTGGTTGAACAACAACCGACAAAAGCTGTGGTTGCACCGGTGGCTAAGCGAGATGCTTTGGTTGAGCTTGGTTTCGAAATAAAACAAGTGAATTAAAACAAAAAAGGGGTTTTTATGGCGTTCAAATCTCTTGAGCGTACGACATTGCAACTGAGCCTCATTGCGCTCAGTTCAATGTATGTCAGTACTGTAAATGCACAAAATGCGGATGTGGCTGCTAAGCCTGCAACCGCAGAAGCATGTGTGGCACTTGAGTCAAATGCAGAGCGATTATCGTGTTATGACGCTTTGTTTAAAGTGCAACCTGCTGAAAAAGAAATGTTGGTCTCTGAGCGTCAAGCCGCACAAGAAATTAAGCCTGAACCGACAGAGAAGCTAACTTTCAAAGAAAAAGTCAGTCATGCGTTTACGGACCGTTTATTTGCTGTAGAAGCACCGAACCTCAATCCAAATCTTTCATTATTGGATAGTCGTTGGGAGCTTTCTCCAGAAAGTAAATTGGGAACATGGAATATTCGCGGCTATCAACCTGTGTATTTAATGCCGGGATATTGGACGTCGGATAAAAATGAACGTCCATCTAGCCCGAATGAAAATAACACGGTACAAGCCGATCAGGAACAAAACCTAAAATCGATGGAAGCCAAGTTCCAATTGTCATTAAAAACCAAAGCTGTTGAAAACTTATTTGGTGATAATGGTGATATCTGGTTGGGCTATACCCAGTCTTCTCGTTGGCAAGTCTACAACGAAGACGAATCACGACCATTCCGTGAAACCAACTATGAACCTGAAGCTAGTCTGGTTTTTCGTACCAACTATGAACTCTTGGGTTTGAACTGGCGTATGTTGGGTCTAACCTTTAACCATCAGTCTAATGGACGTTCTGATCCCTTATCGCGGAGTTGGAACCGTGTCATGTTAAATCTAGGATTTGAACGTGACAATTTTGCACTGATGTTACGTCCTTGGTATCGTTTCGAAGAAGATACCAAAGATGATAACAACCCTGACATTACCGATTATGTGGGACGTGGGGATTTAACAGCATTTTATCGTCATAAAGATCATGATTTTAGTTTGATGTTACGTCATTCACTGAAAGGTGGTGATGACTCACATGGTGCTGTGCAGTTTGATTGGACTTTCCCAATCAATGGTAAATTGCGCGGCACAGTTCAATTGTTTGATGGCTATGGTGAAAGCCTGATTGACTATAACCATCGGGCAACCTATGTCGGTGTCGGTGTGTCATTAATGAATTGGTTTTAATGATTGCTCAATAATTAATTTACGGACGTAAAAGTAATTTCGCATTTTTAAGATGCTTTTAAGTCTAATCGACGGAGTCTTATATCTAGGGATTGAATAAAGGGATTAGCCTTCGGCTGGAGGTACTTTTGTTTAGGCAAAAGTACCCAAAACCATTGTCATCCGCAAAACTCGCTCTCTAGCGTCTATTTACTTAAAGTATCGCAAAAACATTTTTGATTAGAAGTCATCCTGTCTCAAACACTTGCGGATGACCTTACCGCGTATCGTTCTTTCATTTGAATCAAATTACGCTACTGATGTTACTATGTAACATCAGTAAATAAAAAAACCATGCTATGGCGTGGTTTTTTTATAACTGTGAGACAATGTACAAATCAACCAATCTGAATCTCAGAAGGTGGGTGTTTTAACCGACTCTTCTTCGGTGTGGCAATCAGATAGGCCAGTGTTAAGGGGCCAAGTCGACCTGCGAACATTAATAACATCAGGGCAACTAAACTAGCAGGTTGTAAGTCGCTGGTGATGCCACGAGATAGACCAACGGTGCAAGCAGCGGATACCGCTTCGAACAACAAATCTAAAAAGCGTTTATCAGGTTCGAGTAGTAATAGACTGAAAAAACCAATGAAAATCAACGTTACTGTAATGAAAATTACCGCTAATGCTTTAAAGGTGGTTTTTTCTGAAACAGAGTGGTTAAACACACGCAGTTCATCTTCACGTCTTAAAAAACTGACCACACTGAGTACAACAATAATAAACGTCCCGACTTTAATGCCGCCGGCTGTACTGAGAGAACCACCTCCAATAAACATCAGTAACATCGTGACGAGTGATGATGCATCGCTCATGCTTTCCATGGGTAAGCTGTTAAAACCGGATGAACGTGGAACCGTTGCATGGAACCAAGCATTTAGGGCTTGATCACCTAGTGACATCGTGGCTAAGGTTGCAGCATTATTGGCTTCTAATAACCAAATGGTGATGAAGGCAAAGACATTTAAGCCTGCAATGGTCGATAAAATCAGCTTGCTATTGGTGCTGAGTTTTTTCCAACTTTTATTGCGCTTAATGTCCATCAGTACCAAAAAGCCGATACCACCGATGATATAAAGCATACTGATGGTAAATGTAATGAAATAACGGTCAGCGAAGCTCATTAAACTATTGGGAAATAATGAAAATCCACCATTATTAAATGCTGAAACACTATAAAAGGCAGCATAAAACAGGGCCTGATTAAAATTGTATTCTTGCATCCAAGCGATGGTCAAAATTACCGTACCTACCATTTCAAAAAAGAGTGAATACAGCAGTACGCCTTTGATGGTCATGGTTACTTTGGCAAGGCTGGTTTGTCCAATGGTTTCTTGAGCCATAATTTGTTGTTTTAGCCCAATTTTAGGGGACAAACTCATAGCGGCCAATATCGCAAAGGTCATAAAACCGAGACCACCGCATTGTAGTAAACCCATAATCACGACTTTACCAAACACCGTATAGGCTTCGCCGACATTCACAACTGAAAGTCCAGTAATGGTTACGGCAGAGGTCGCTGTAAAGAGGGCATTGATCCAACTTAAATCACCATGATGTGAATATGGGAGCTTTAACAGCAAGGTGCCAATGATAATTAGCCCAAGAAAACCCAATGCCAAAATACTGGGTGGGCTGAGATTAATGGTATTACGCTGTTTATTGTGCAGTTTCATGTTTTTTACTGTCATCTTGCGTGATTATGTGCAAAAGGAGCTCGACGCTGATTACAAAGTTGCTTTAAAGTGTTTAGCCAGTCGACGTAAATGTTCGAGTAAACCTTCAACCACTAAAATATCGCCTGTTTGTAAAATCAGGTTCGGATCTAAACTATATTGAAGCTCGGTGCCACGTTTATGCAAAATCGTCTTCACTTCAGGGACATGATCCATTATTTGATTTAAACGCGTGCCTTGTTGTGACTCTTTAATTTCAACTTTCACCAAATAATGGTCATCTTCGAGCACCATGTAGCGGCTCACCATTGGATAACTTAGTGACTGAGCAACACGGACACCCATATCTTCTTCAGGATGGATGATTTTGCTGATGCCTAAATGGGTTAAAATCATGTGATGCGCTTTGGACTTGGCTTTGGCCCAAATTTTGTTGATCCCCATGTTTTTAAGATGGAGCACACATAAGATGCTGGCTTCAATATCTTCACCAATTGCGACAACGACGGCTTCACAATTTTGAATATTGAGTTCATGTAAAACGTGCTCATCTGTTGCGTCAGCAATCACTGCATGGGTCAGTTGGTCCGAAATACTTTCAACAAACTTTTTGTTGCTATCGATTCCAATGACATCGTGTTTTAAACCCATGAGTTCAGTGGCTACAGTTGCGCCAAAACTTCCTAAGCCAATCACAGCGAATTGAGCCATGCCGTATTCCTAAATTATTCTAAAGTTATTGAATATGTTGATGTTAGCTTGTTCAGCCTAGAGCGGCTATGAAAATTTACATAATCCATCTAAACCGAAAAGCTCTAATTTTTAATTTCTTCAGTATTTTGATAGGCATAAAGTTCAGCAATATTGGGGCAATTATCCATAACTTGTTGATATTTAAAAATTTCATAGCCTAATTTATTTTTTAGAATGTATTGAAATTGATGTTGATCTTCTTTAATGACATTTAGAGTGGCTTTACGAACGAGCTCGGAATTGTTCTTTAAACGGTTTAAGCCATCGCATGAAAATTCACGGATAATGGCTTGAACAGATTCGGGAGCGGTTTGATCACTTAGCTCATCAAAGCGAATATATACAATGTAATTTGGATATTGATTCAACATTTCAGCCTGCGCGGTATAGCCGTAAATATTTTCTAGATTTTGCGTACGTGACTGATTTGGAATTTGTTTCATACTTTGACGAATCTTATCTTCCTCTTGCTTAAGTTGATAAGCCGGATATACATAAAAATATCCACCTAAACCCACAATAGCGATCATAAATAAGGCATAAAAATTCAATTTTAAATATCCATTTTGTTTTATTTTCAATGGATTATAGGGCGTGGTGAATTTAACAACAATGACAGCGTTGATGAATTAATTTGATGAATTTATTTATTTTGATTCAGGAAATAGTTGATGCAAATAAAAAAGCTGGAACCTAGATCCCAGCTTTCATATAGAAATTTTACTTATTTCAAGAAACGTTGATAACCGAGGTTATTGGTAATCTCAACATATGGGTAGGTAATATTTTCCAATGTTTCAATCAAACCATCTGGGTTTTGTTTCGCATCAGTGGCTTCCATACCCACCAATACACGACCTTCTGCAGCACCGTGGTTACGGTAATGGAATAGGGTGATGTTATGCGTTGGGCCTAGACGTTCTAAGAAAGTCAGTAATGCGCCCGGACGTTCAGGGAATTCCACGCGGAATAGGCGTTCGTTTTCGATATCGGCATGACCGCCAATTAAATAACGGATATGCAGTTTAGCCACTTCATCATCGGAAAGATCGTCTACATCGTATTGGAATTTTAAGGTTTCAAAAATTTCCTGACGTTCTTTTTCGCCATTTTTGAGACTAATACCCACAAACACTTGAGCGGCACTAGAGTTGCTTGCACGGTAGTTAAATTCAGTGATGTTACGGCCTTGTAGTGCGCGGCAGAATTGGAGGAATGAACCTTTTTCTTCTGGAATAGTCACAGCAAAGATCGCTTCTTTACGTTCACCCAGTTCGGTACGTTCTGCAATGTAGCGCAGACGGTCAAAGTTCATGTTTGCACCGCAAACAATCGATACCATATTTTTACCTTCTAGACCATGCTCAGCTACATACTTCTTAATACCTGCAAGCGCCATTGCACCTGACGGTTCTACAATGCTGCGGCATTCATCAAAGGTATCTTTAATCGCTGCACAGATTTCATCGGTGTTGACTAACACAACATCACGTTCAACAATTGGACCAGAATTATCTGATTTTTGTAAGCGAATTACATCAAACGGCTTTTCACCAATTTGAGCCACGGCTGTACCGTCTGCAAATAAACCGACAGAAGGCAAGATCACACGTTCATTGGCTTCAAAAGCGGCTTTTAAACATGCAGATTCGTCATATTCAACTGGAATGACTTTAACATGCGGTGCCACATCTCCTAAATAAGCGGCTACACCGGCAATGAGACCGCCACCGCCTACAGCAACGAATACGTAGTCAACATCGCGCCATTGACGCAAAATTTCGTTGGCAATGGTTCCTTGACCGGCCATAACGAGTTCGTCGTCATAAGGTGGAATAAAGGTCATACCTTCATCTTTTGCACATTGGATTGCGTATTTATTGGCTACGTCAAAAGAATCACCATGCAGAACCACTTCACCGCCTAAGCGTTTAACCGCTTGTACTTTAATGTCTGGTGTGGTTTTAGGCATAACAATAATGGCGCGGATACCTAACTTTTTACCAGATAACGCCACGCCTTGAGCATGGTTACCTGCAGAAGCAGTAATAACGCCACGTTCCAACTGAGATTTCGGTAATTGACTAATACGGTTGTAGGCACCGCGTAGCTTGAAAGAAAAGACAGGTTGTAAATCTTCGCGTTTAAAGCGAATGTTATTGTTTAGTTTTTCACTAATTCGTGGCGCTGCTTCGAGTGGGGTTTCGATTGCAACGTCATAGACTGTTGCCTGTAATATTTGTCGAACCAAACGAGACAGCATGTTAATTTTCCATCTAACAGTTTAAAATAGGTGTTCATTGTAACAAACACCCGTACATTTGGGCTGTAAAATCAGCAACAAATGTCAAAAAATAGTTGAGCCAAGTTATGAGTCTGTATGCTACCCAAGATGAAAAGAAACAAGCTGCCGCAAAAGCTGCATTAAAGCATTTGCCAAAGGGCGGTATTTTGGGTGTTGGTACAGGAAGTACTGTGAACTTCCTCATCGAATTATTGCCAGAGCTTCAACTCGAAGCTGCGGTTGCCAGTTCTGAAGCAACTGCACAACGTTTGAAAAAATTAGGCATTGAAGTGGTTGATATGAACCATGTTGGTGGTTTAAATGCCTATGTGGATGGCGCAGATGAAATCGACCGTCATATGCACATGATTAAAGGCGGCGGCGCTGCACTGACTCGAGAAAAAATCGTTGCATCAATTGCGAAAAAATTCGTTTGTATCGTAGATGATTCTAAATGGGTTGATCAGTTGGCACGTGAATTTCCGCTTCCTGTAGAAGTGATTCCAATGGCACGTTCTGCTGTTGCGCGTAAAATTGTTTCTTTGGGCGGTGACCCTGTATACCGTGAAGGCGTAGTAACAGATAACGGTAATGTAATTTTAGACGTACACAACTTAAATATCCTGAATGCATTGGAACTTGAAAAGACTTTGAATGACATTCCGGGTGTAGTGTGTAACGGTATCTTTGCATTAAACAAAGCGGATATTGCTGTTGTTGCAACTGATAACGGTATTGAAGAGCGTACTGCGGTTTAATCTGTTCTATTAGAATCCCCCTTTGATAAAGGGGGGACTTTTCACCTGAATTTATTTAGGTGGTTTTCCCTCCTTTGTAAAAGGAGGGTTAGGGAGGATTTAAAATTAATAAAAATATGACTCCCAAGCTTCCTGAAATTCAAATCACCCGAAAATTACGTGCCACACGCTTAAGGCTGCGTGTAGGACCAACTCAAATTAAATTAACGGTTCCCCAGTTTTGTACACAGCGCCAAGTTCAAGATTTTCTGAAACAATCAGAACAATGGATGATTGAGACATGGCAGAAGCAGCAGGAAAAAACAGGGCAGATTGATAAAACGCTACCAGTAGAATTAAAACTATTCAATTTAGAACAGCCTTTAAGCATTGTTTATAAAGTTCAAAAACATTCATTCATCTTAGATGAAGAAAATCATCAGCTATTCATCAGTGATCGGCAGCCTGAGCAATATTTAAAAAGCTTTGTGATTGCTTATGCCAAAGAGTATTTACCAATTTATTTAAAGCAAGTGAGCAGTGAAACAGGCTTGAAATATGGTGATTGCTCAATTCGTCAGCCCAAAACGCGCTGGGGAAGCTGTTCAGCGCGCCATGATATTATGCTGAATAGCGCATTGGTGCTGTTTCCAGAGCAAGTTGCACGATATGTGGCTGTACATGAGTTAGCGCATACCAAGCATTTTGATCATAGTGCAAACTTTTGGGCTGAAGTTCAGAAACATGATATTCATTTCCAGCAGCATCGGAAAATACTAAAAATGACGGCAATGCCTTGGTGGTGGGTGCTCTGAATTAAAGGCACTAAGTTGTAAACACTAAAGCATTTCTTAATATATTATTTCAATTAAATCAAATCCTTCTTGGTATGTAGGCGGTTCTAATGCGTAATAAACATTGGTTAATGCCATCAGATCGACTATTTCATCTGAAGGGTGTTGAGCGTTTCTTTTTATGCATACTTCGAGCGGGATTTGAAACCATACAGCAACGCATTTTTTACCCAATTATTTAGCTTGCTCAATTATCGGTAGACGTTCAGATTGCTTTACTAAAATAGCATCAAAAATAATATTTTCAGGTTCGCGGGATATTTGGTTTTTGGCCCAAGTTGATTTCCCAGCCCCTTGGCATCCGATCAATATATAAATGATTTTAACCTTTGGGTTAGTTTTTAATTCATGCTTAAAAGCGTCAAAACAGCATTGCCATGCTGGAATATTTCTTTCTTTAGTGAAGACACGACCTTGAGCTGTGGATAGGTAATGATCAGGATTTATATGCATGATCTGACTTAATAGGATTCAGAAGATAAGCTAACATTATAAAGTGAAGCTTTATATGTCAAAACAGTTCAGAAATCCTCAACTTCCTGTCATACTAGGCAGTCATCAAATGGATACTTTGAATAGAGGTAATGAGCGTGATTTCAGTAGGTATTGTCGGCGGTACAGGTTACACAGGTGTTGAATTACTGCGTATTTTACTGCGACACCCAAATGCGGAAGTGAAAGTTTTAACTTCGCGTACTGAAAATGGCCGCCGTGTGGATGATATGTTCCCAAGTTTGCGTGGACATACAGACCTTTGCTATTCAGATCTAAATATTGAAGAACTAAAACACTGTGACGTTGTATTCTTTGCGACGCCGCACGGTGTTGCAATGAAACACGCAGAAGAGTTAGTTGCTGCAAATACTAAAGTGATTGACCTTGCTGCTGACTTCCGCTTGCAAGATTTAGCTCAATTTGAGAAATGGTATGGCCTAGATCATGCATGTCCAGAGCTATTAAAAGATTCAGTTTATGGTTTGTCTGAATTAAACCGTGAAAAAATTCAAAAGGCTTCAGTGATTGGTAACCCAGGTTGTTACCCAACAACTGTTCAGCTCGGTTTAGCGCCAGTATTAAAAGCCGAAGGATTAGTGAAACCTGAAAGCATTATTATTGATGCAAAATCAGGTGTGTCTGGTGCAGGTCGTAAAGCCAGCCTAGGTATGATCTATTCTGAAAATGCAGATAACTTTAAAGCATATGGTGTAGCAGGTCACCGTCATCATCCCGAAATAGTAGAAGCCTTAGAAAATATATCAGGTCAAAAAGGTGTGTTTAACGAAATTTTATTCGTACCGCATTTAGTACCGATGATTCGTGGCATGCTCAGTACTATCTATATTGATTTGACAGACGCAGGTGCTTCTGCGGATTTACAAAGCATATATGAACAGTTCTATGCCAATGAGCAGTTTGTAGATGTTATGCCTGCAGGTAGCTCACCTGAAACACGTACTGTGCGTGGTGCGAACCAATTACGTATTGCGATTTGCAAACCTCAACCGAAAAAATTAGTGATTTTGGTGGCTCAAGACAATTTGGTGAAAGGTGCAGCAGGTCAAGCCGTACAAAATATGAACTTGATGTTTAGTTTTGCTGAAAATGCAGGACTTCAAGGCATTGGTTTATTACCATAAGAAACGATTTAAAACTTCACACACATTTAAAACTGGATTTAAATGTGTGCCTTGAGTGAACTAAAAATAAGAGATGACGATGTCGAATACAGAATCTAATTTCAAGTCAGAACCTGAAAACAGTGAAAAAACGCCTTTTATGAAGACGAATATGCCACTGGCGATTGGTGCAGTTGTACTTGCATTGAGCAGCGGTTTGCTCGGATATAGTATCGGTCATCGTCAGGGCTTAACTGTGGTCGGATATGATGCAGATGCAGAGCAACTGGTTGATGTGGTGCAAAAGCAAAAAACTGAATTAGCAGGCCTGAATAAAAGTTTGAATGCGGCAATTCAAGAGCGTGATGTCGCTGTAAGTAATTCAAATGATTTATATTTGGCCGTTAAAAAAGCACGTGATGATCAAGAGTTAACCGGTAATTTGGGTGTTTTGTATCGTGAAGTATTGCGCCAACGTGGGGGTATGCCGCTTGCAGTACAACATTTAGCGATTAAATCGTTACCTGAAAATGCGTATGAATACCAACTTGATCTCGTTCAAGTAAGTCCGTCAAAAAGTAATGTATCTGGAAGTGTTGAGCTGCGTCTAATTAAGGGTACAGAAGTACTTGCAGTGCCTTTAGAAGACAAAAACTTTAACTTTAGCGAAAGTGAGCGACTCACTGGACGTTGGACCATGCCAAAAGGCTTTAGTCCAGACTTTATTGAAGTGCGTTTAACCGGTTCTAAACCCGTTATTCGCCGTTTTAGCTGGTCGAAAGGTCAGCCTGTTGAAAATCAATCTGCCTTCCTTTCAGAAATTCCTCAAACTGAAGCAAGTGCAAACTAAGTGTGAAACCTAAATCCTATGCGAACCAATAAGCGTCAAACGTGTTTATCTGACATTAAAAATTCATTTTACCAATCTGGTTTAGTGGACTGGCATCTAAACCCGACTCTCAGCCAAGGTACGCAGGATGATGGTGATTCAGACATTCAAGTATTGACTGCGCCACCTGAGTTAAAGCGTCCTCCTATGTATGCTGTCGTTTTAATGAATGATGATTACACCCCAATGGACTTTGTAATTGAAATTTTACAACAATACTTTGCTTTGAATCTTGACCAAGCCACTCAAGTAATGCTAACTGTACATTATGAAGGAAAGGGTGTTGCAGGGGTTTATCCGCGAGACATCGCAGAGACTAAAGCAAATCAGGTCAATAATTACGCTCGGTCGCAAAGTCATCCATTACTTTGTCAGATTGAGCCAAAAGATTAATAAGGGGATTACATGCTCAGTCGTCAATTAGAAGTATCACTACGTTTGGCTGTCAGCATGGCTCGTCAAAAGAGACATGAATTTTTGACGGTAGAACATTTATTATTGGCTTTACTGGATAATGATTCCGCTGTTAATGCATTGAAAGCATGTGGCGCAGACATTATTGTGCTTCGCAAAGAACTTGAAGAATACGTAGAACAACATACCCCTAAGCTTGGCGAAAATAGCGATCAAGCACCACATCCTACAGAAAGTTTTGATCGTATTTTGCAGCGTGCAATTTTCCATGTGCAATCGAGTGGAAATGACCGCACTGTAGAAGGTGCAGACATTTTAGTTGCGATGTATTCAGAGCGTGATTCATTTGCGGTGTATTTACTTAAACGCCATCAAATCAACCGTTTGACATTAACGCAGTATTTGTCTCATGGCACACGTAAAGATGAAGTCCAAGCCGAAGAAGAAATCGAAGAGCTCGATGGTGAAAGCACTACGTCTTCAAATTCTGGCCCATTAGAGCTTTATACGACCAATCTCAATGTTGAAGCTCAAAAAGGCAAAACAGATCCACTGATTGGTCGTGAAAAAGAGATTGAACGTACAGCTCAAATTCTATGCCGTCGCCGTAAAAACAACCCACTTTTGGTGGGTGATCCGGGTGTAGGTAAAACTTCGATTGCTGAAGGATTGGCTTGGCTCATTGTAAATGGTAAAGCACCTAAACCGCTTGAAAATGCAGAAGTGTTTAGCTTAGACATTGGTGCTTTAGTCGCTGGAACTAAATACCGTGGTGATTTTGAAAAGCGTTTAAAACAACTGCTAAATGCCTTGAAGAAAAAGCCCGAAGCTATTTTATTTATTGATGAAATTCACATGATCATCGGCGCAGGCTCAAGTATGGGCAGCACGATGGATGCATCGAACCTCATCAAACCTGCTTTGGCGAATGGTACTTTGCGTTGTATCGGTTCGACGACTTTCCAAGAATACCGTCAAGTCTTTGAAAAGGATCATGCATTATCTCGTCGTTTCCAAAAAATTGATGTCAATGAACCATCTATTTCAGAAACGATTGATATTCTGCGTGGCTTAAAAGGCAAATTTGAAGAATTCCATCATGTGAAATACGAAGATCAAGCGTTGGTTTCTGCGGTAGAACTATCTGCAAAATTTATCAATGATCGTTTCTTGCCTGATAAAGCCATTGATGTGATTGATGAAGCTGGTGCGCAGCGTCGTTTAAAAGCTGAGCAAGATGATACGGTCATTTCAGTTGAAAACATTGAAGATATCGTTTCGAAAATTGCGCGTATTCCACCGAAAACTGTCTCTAAAGATGACAAGAGCGTTCTTGAAAATCTTGAGCGTGATCTGAAACGTGTGGTGTTTGGTCAAGATGAAGCGATTGAAGCGCTTGCATCTGCGATTAAATTATCTCGTGCAGGTCTTAAAGCGCCAGATAAGCCTGTGGGTAATTTTGTCTTTGCTGGTCCTACAGGTGTGGGTAAAACTGAAGTCACTAAGCAATTGGCGAAATTATTAGGCGTCGAACTTGTACGTTTCGATATGTCGGAATACATGGAACGTCATGCCGTATCTCGTTTAATTGGTGCGCCTCCGGGTTATGTGGGTTTTGATCAAGGTGGTTTGCTCACCGACGCGATTCATAAGAATCCGCATTGCGTACTTTTACTAGACGAAATTGAGAAAGCACATCCAGATGTCTTTAATTTGTTATTACAAATTATGGATCATGGTTCATTAACGGATAACAATGGTCGTAAGTCTGACTTCCGTAACGTCGTGTTAGTGCTGACTACAAATATTGGTGCGGAATCAATTTCACGTGTGAGCATTGGTTTCATGGATCAAGATAACAGTAATGACAACCAAGACGCGATGAAAAAAGCCTTCTCTCCAGAGTTCCGTAACCGTTTAGATGGTGTCATTCAATTTAAAGCATTGCCAACAACTGTCATTGAAAGTGTGGTTGATAAGTTTTTAACAGAGCTTCAGGCACAGTTAGATGACAAAAAAGTGGTTCTTGAGGTTGACCAAGATGCACGCGAATGGATGGCAGAGCAAGGATACGATCGCTTGATGGGCGCTCGTCCAATGCAGCGTTTAATTCAAGAGCATTTGAAGAAACCGCTTGCTGAAATGATTTTGTTTGGCGAGCTTGCGGAACATGGTGGTAATGTTGGTGTTTCAGTGAAGAAAGAAAATGGCAAAGCTGTGGGCTTAAAACTCGAAGTGTTTGAAGACGAAACCGCTGAACCTGCTTAATCAATTTAATTAACAAAAACCCGTGCTTGCACGGGTTTTTTATATTTATTCAACGCTAGATTTGGATTTCTCAATGATGGACGTATCATTAACAAAAGTGCTGACCACTTTCGGTTTATTTGCACTAACAGCATTGATGGAAATTTTAGGCTGTTACTTCCCATATTTGATTTTAAATCAGCAAAAATCGCAGTGGTTATGGATTCCTACAGCCCTTGCATTGGCTGCATTTGTTTGGTTATTGACTTTGCATCCAGCAGCTTCGGGTCGTATCTATGCAGCCTATGGCGGAATCTACATTTTCTCTGCATTACTGTGGTTGCGTTTTGTCGATCACGTAACTCTAACACGTTGGGATATGCTAGGTGGTGTCATTGTATTGGTAGGTGCAGCTGTGATTGCATTACAGCCTCAAGGTTTAATTCGTTAAGTTTAATATTGCAGAAGTTAAACCAGGAGCTGTAAGAAATCAGATTTTTATTTAAATTTACATTCAGCGTTGTGGATTTTTATTTCGTATTTCTGTTGAGGTGAAGATAAATCCATTTCCAATACATATGGATTTACACGTTGAAATTGATGCTCAAATAGCAATTCACAATTTTGTAGAGAATTCTTTTTGATCAGTTGTTTGACTTGCTGTTGACCCACTGATTCTGCAAATTGTGTAAAGTCAGGTGTGGTGATAATTCCTTCGATTTCTATTTTATCTGCTGAAACTTCCATTTTTTCCATCAACACATTTTGGTCAACTTGATAAGGAAGAGTACGAGAGTCCTCGTCACTTATGGCAGCCAGTATTTCGTTTAAAGCTGTTTTATTTTTAATTTTAAAATTGCTATCTAAAATCTGATTTTTCACCAAGTATTGATCTAATTCACTTGGTTCACCAGCAAAGCTAAAAGTAGATAAGCTCAATCCAAGAGCCAATAAGCAAATATTTCTTAAACGCATAATCTTAATCACTTATAAAAGTTATGGTTTTATTAAAGCATGCAAAAACAAAAAAAGCACCCGAAGGTGCTTCATTTATCTAAGTAAAACCTTAGTCTTTTTTAAGATTTTCGTTAATTAAGAATTCAACAAGTGCTTTTTGTGCATGTAAGCGATTTTCAGCTTCATCCCAAACCACAGCATTTTTGTGGTCAAGCATATTTTCAGAAATTTCTTCGCCACGATGCGCAGGTAAGCAGTGCATAAATAGGCAGTCAGCGTGAGCAAGATCCATCAGGCGTTCATTCACTTGATAATCAGCAAACGCTTTTTCACGAATTTTTTGCTCTTCTTCTTGGCCCATACTTGCCCAAACATCTGTAACGATTAAATCTGCATTAACTGCAGCATCTTCGGCAGAATCAACAAGTTCCACACAGTGTGCAAATTCAGATAGAAATTCTGCTTTAGGTTCATAGCCCTTAGGTGCAGCGATTTTTAATTTAAAGCCCCACATATGAGCAGCTTCAATATATGAGTTACACATATTGTTGCCATCACCAATCCAAGCAACCGTTTTACCTTCAATAGAACCACGGTGTTCAACGAATGTTTGAACATCGGCAAGTAATTGGCAAGGGTGGTGATCATCTGTTAATGCATTGATGACAGGAACTTTTGAATAAGAAGCAAAACGTTCAACAATGTCATGACCAAAAGTACGAATCATCACAATATCAAGCATGCTTGAAATCACACGTGCAGAATCTTCCACTGGCTCACCACGACCTAATTGAGAGTCGCGAGATGAAAGGAAAATTGCGCTACCACCAAATTGGCTCATTCCTGCTTCAAACGATACACGTGTACGGGTGCTCGATTTCTCAAAAATCATGCCCATGACTTTACCAACGAAAGGTTGGAAAACTTCATTGTTATGCTGTTTGCGCTTGAGTTCGATACCGCGCTGTACAATTTGATTAAGTTCTAAAGTCGATAAATCGCGTAAAGTTAGAAAGTGACGTAGAGCCATTGTTACTCCACAATAATTGCTGAATCAAAAAACAAAACAACAATTAGTTGTTGGTTGGTTAGAGAAAAAGGAATCGATTAATATACTATAAGAGAGGTAAATTGCAAAAAATCTAGCGCTTTTGGTGACCGTCTAGGAAACGATCGACGCAATAACTGATGTAATTGATGGTTTCTTGATCATTTTCATCAATGGTGATGCCCATGAGAACGCGCCATTCTAAATTTCGCAAAATTCCAAAATAAAATTGAGCCGAAAACAGCGGGTTTTCACAATACAGCAAACCGTGTTGATGTGCTTGATATAAAATTTCCGCAACGGTGTTCTGAATTTGTTTCGTACCTTGCTCATGAATATAACGTGCTATTTCCGGATTACGTCCAGTTTGTTCTAAAACTAAACGCATAAATGCCGCATTTTCAGGCATCACAATATGCTGATGAAAGTCACTTAAAGTATTGATGAGATAAGCACGAATATCGGTGTCAGGGCTCACCGTAAATGGTAGGCAAATATCTTTGAAAAATAAGCAGCGACGATAGTCACAAATAGCCTTAAATAACCCGTCTTTATTACCAAAATATTTATAGATTGACGCTTTTGAACCACCTGCATGATTCACGATGTCATCTAATGAAACTGCATCAAACCCACGTTTTAAAAAAAGCTCCGTAGCACTTTCTAAAAGCGCAACACATCGTTCATGTCCGCGCCGTGTTTGTGGCTGGTCATGCGTTAAAGGTTCAATGTGTATTAAATCTTGCATAAAGTGATAATATTTAACAAAAAAAGAGCTGATTTGACGATAATTATAGCAAACAATTCAGTACTTTTCTGCTTTGCTCATAAATAAGAGATCTTTGACTAAAGAATAACAACAGATAGGTGACAAGTGAAATATTTGACTAAAGTTTTAGAGTTAATATTCTACAAAGCCATAGAGTTGGAAAAAAATATGGATATACTCAAACTTCGAAAATTAAAGTAAATGCCGTGGAAAGGAATATGACACAACAAACGTCTGCAGGCTTAAGATTTAGACAAGCATTGGAAATCGAAAAACCATTACAAATCATTGGCACAGTAAATGCCTATGCAGCAATGATGGCAAAAGAAGTTGGCTATAAAGCCATATATTTATCTGGTGCAGGTGTTGCGAACTATTCATATGGTTTACCTGACTTAGGCATGACCAGTTTAGATAATGTTTTGGAAGATGTTCGTCGTATTACTGAACGTGTAGATACGCCATTGCTTGTCGATATCGATACAGGTTGGGGCGGTGCATTTAATATTGCCCGCACTGTGAAGCAAATGATTGCTGCGGGTGCAGCAGCGGTTCATATCGAAGACCAAGTGGCACAAAAGCGTTGTGGTCACCGTCCGAACAAAGAAATTGTGACGCAGCAGGAAATGGTTGACCGTATTAAAGCTGCAGTCGATGCAAAAACCGATTCAAACTTTGTAGTGATGGCGCGTACAGATGCATTACAAAAAGAAGGTCTACAAGCTGTAATTGACCGTGCATGTGCATGTGTGGAAGCAGGCGCAGATGCGATCTTTGCTGAAGCAATGACTGACATTACCATGTATAAAACAGTCTGCGATGCTGTGGGTGTACCTGTACTGGCAAACATTACAGAGTTTGGTGATACCCCTTACTACACCAAAGAAGAATTAGGTGAGCAAGGCATTTCAATGGTGCTCTACCCATTATCACCAACACGTGCAATGCAAAAAGCGGCACTCGAAGTGATGCATGCGATCCGCAAAGACGGTACACAAGTCAATGTACTGGATAAAATGCAACAACGAAAAGAACTCTATCAATTCCTCGATTATCACACTTTTGAAAACACCTTAGATAAATTGTTCACTGAAGGAAAATAAAAAATGGCTGAAGGAAAAGTACTCACGGGCGCAGGACTGCGCGGACAAGTAGCTGGTAAAACTGCATTGTCAACTGTAGGCAAAAGTGGTGCGGGCTTAACCTATCGTGGTTATGACGTTCAAGACTTGGCAGAAAACTGTCAGTTTGAAGAAGTCGCGTACCTCATTTTCTTTGGTGAATTACCAACAACAGAACAACTAGCAGCATACAAAGCAAAACTCAAATCATTGCGTCAATTACCACAAGCCTTGAAAGAAGTATTAGAACGTATTCCTGCTGACTCACACCCAATGGACGTGATGCGTACAGGCGTTTCAATGCTCGGTAACCTTGAAACTGAAAAATCATTCGATGAACAACAAGATGTTGCAGACCGTATTTTGGCAACGCTACCTGCGATCATCTGCTACTGGTATCGCTTCAGTCATGATGGCGTACGTGTAGAAGAAAACACCGATGATGATTCAATCGGCGCTCAATTCTTACATTTACTTCGTGGCGAAAAACCAAATGAATTGCATGAGCAAGTGATGAACGTGTCACTGATTCTGTATGCAGAGCATGAGTTTAACGCTTCAACATTCACAGCGCGTGTATGTGCATCAACATTGTCAGATATGCATTCATGTATCACAGGTGCAATTGGTTCACTTCGTGGCCCATTACATGGCGGTGCAAACGAAGCTGCAATGGAAATGATTGAAAACTGGACGTCTCCAGAAGAAGCTGAGCGAGAAATGCTAGGCAAACTTGAGCGTAAAGAAAAGATCATGGGCTTTGGTCATGCGATTTACAAAGATAACGATCCACGTAATGGCATTATCAAGAAATGGTCTGAACGCCTAGCAAAAGACGTCGGTGATACTGTACTTTATCCTGTATCAGTGCGCTGTGAAGAAGTGATGTGGCGTGAGAAGAAATTATTCTGTAATGCTGATTTCTTCCATGCATCTGCATATCATTTCATGGATATTGCAACCAAGTTGTTCACGCCAATCTTTGTAATGTCACGTGTAACAGGTTGGGCTGCGCATGTAATGGAGCAGCGTGCGGACAATCGTATTATTCGCCCAAGTGCGGACTATACAGGTCCGGAATTACGTAAAGTTGTGCCAATTGCAGAGCGTTCTGCAGCATAATTTTAAGTGTAATAAAAAAGCCTCAAAAGAGGCTTTTTTATTATTTGTTATTTAATTTAACAATCTATTTGGTTAGTAAAACTGGATCTTCAACGCTATATCCTGTTTCAAATGGAATCCCTAGATATTTAACAGTTACTAAATAAAAAGGCTTTTGCACTACACGATAAGTTTTAGAGATTTTTAAACCTTCTTTATAGGTCTCAGCCTTTTGTACAGCGCTTTTATACTGCGAATTTTTAACACGATATTGATAGGTCCATTTATCAATGGTTTCAGTGGGGTCATACCATGATTTTGCAGTGCCATTCATGGTTGTTAATACCTGTATTCGAGCATTATTGTTATTTACTGGTGTTAATTTGACTAAACGTTTTTTTATTTTCGCGATTTCTTTATTAAACTGGGTGCTGTCTTGATCGTAATCAATCCGTTTTGTCTTTGGATTAATATACAAAGACTTCACTGTAATTAATTGCGTCGGTTTTTTGCTATCTAATTGATAATAATATAATTGTGGTAAACGACCACGACCATCTTCAAAATGACGCATTAAATAGATTTTTTGGTCTTTTTTATCAAAACCTAAAACCTCAATGGTTTGAGGGCCGCCTACCGTCGCGAAAGCAGAGCAGGACAGTAGGGTGCTAATTGCGAATGCATTGAAATGACGTAGCTGCATTTTCTTGTCCTGATAAGTAAATTCCTCAATACAGTATGCGATGCAAAATGATATTTAAATATGAAGATTATGTATGTTTTATTCTGCATTTAAGATGTCTAATACACTGTGAGCAACATTTTCAGTTAACTGATCTAAGCGTTCTAAAGCCGTACCCAAAATAAAATAATGATAATTAAAGATACGACCATCATGTAAAATTGAAATATAAAATGTTCCTTCGGGTTTTTCTATGGTTGCACTGCCACCGGGTTTGAGTAATCCAGTGCAGGCCACCACGAAGTCCGCATGTAAAAATAGTTGTTGTCCTTGCTCAGCCATCGCTTGAGTCACTTCTGCGGATTCGGCCGTAAATTTTTCTATTAGTAAAGGATCTACTTTTAAAATTTCACGTTTGATCGATGGATCATAGCTCACTAGTCCACCTAATAAGATATCTGCACCACTATTCTTATAAATTGAAAATTGACTACATAAATAACCAGAGCTTGCACTCTCGATAAACGCGATGGTCATGGATTTTTGTTCTAAAGCATCGCAACACTGTTTAAGCATGTGCTTACCCCAAAGTAGAATGGTGAATGATCATTAGTATTCTTAAAATTTTAGCATTGATTCCGCTCGCCTGTAATTTCACTAAAAGTATAAGTTGGCACTTTGGATGTTGATGAATTCACAAAAATAGCGTGATTGTTTAGAAGCTGTACGAAAATATGAAATAAAGGTTTCTTCGGAAGGAAAACGATGTTAAAACTTAAAATAAAGAGCGTAACAAAAGTAGGTTTATTTCAATGAAAACGACTGTTAAATATGTAGTATTAAAAAGCCTAGACTATCAATTGGGCACGCCACTTTTTCAAGAAGAATTAGACGCAGATAGCCTGTATTTTGATCAAATTCCGGCTGTAATTCAGTATCAAAATCATCAATTTAAAGTGAAAAGCAAAGAGTTAAAGCGTGTTTATTTGGCGGAAGAAAATGAAGACATGCAAACCATTATTGTGAAAGTACTTGCCGTTTAATTTCGATCAATTTGTAGTATTAAAAATACAGTTCTCATTGAGTTGGGAGCTGTTTTTTTGTATTTGACAGACTCAAATTTATATATAAATCTAGATTTAAAGGAGATATGTATTTTTAATGACCACTTGATCGTGTCGTCTTCGCTATTCGACTAACAGCTATTTAATCCCCCAGATATTATTTAGTATAATTTATCTGTTTTTTCATGGGGGAAGAAATGATGGACTTATTTAAATTTCTAAAAAGCTTTAATACAACGGGCACTTATCTTTTAATTTCAACGATTTCGCTAGTTTGCTTAGTTGTGTATTTCTATTTTATTAATCCAAACTGATCTAAGTTGCCTGCCTATATCGTTGGCTTTAAATAAAGATCTTAGTAAATAAAACTACATAATTAAATTTTTTATCAAAAATATTGATATAAATTTTTGAATAAATTTAAAATAGAGCTAATGGTTTTAATTCATTTGTGTATGGGTAAAGCCAAAACGATAGCAAGGTTTTTCTATGCAAGATGTTATGAAAGAAGAAGCGCCACGTACGAAAGATTTTGGACGTAGGTTTGTTCAT
Organism: Acinetobacter sp. YH01020; assembly: GCF_013420275.1. Taxonomy (NCBI): domain Bacteria; kingdom Pseudomonadati; phylum Pseudomonadota; class Gammaproteobacteria; order Moraxellales; family Moraxellaceae; genus Acinetobacter; species Acinetobacter sp. YH01020. Next base: position 1,224 of record NZ_VOYN01000022.1, on the reverse strand, counting down.
CTAGGAATTATATTGTGGAATAAGACCTTACCGGTAGGTTTGTGCAACAAAGCCTTTAACGATATAAAAACTTTAATTTTTTAAATTGTAAAAAAATAACTTTTAAGACTTTTAGGTTATGTATTTTAATTAAACTTAACAATGGTTTAGCTAGATATTTAAAATGGATAAAATTAATATCTTTAATTTACATTAATTTTTTATTTTTTTCTATTTCGCACTTTTTAAATTTATACAATTTAGTTAGATTTATAGAACAACAATTCTAAATCGAGCAATCAAAATGCCCAATCTATATGATCATCATGTTTTAAGGCAGATCTATGATTTTATAGTCGAACGGGAAGGATTCGAAAAATTAACACCCTATAACCAAGCTATGGAGTTTTTCAAAGAACTTTCTCAAGGAGATCAATCGGACGTCATACAAACGGAGCCAAATATCCTTTATGGAAAATTTGGGAGCATATCTAAAATCAATCTTAGATTAGTATCCTTATTTCGAGAAAAGGATAAGTTCTTAAAATGGGCTTATGAGCAACTAAACTAACTAAATAACTTACTAAGTATTACTAAGGAGTATGAAATAACAAACTCAAACATTAGGAATAAAAAATGACTAACAATGCCAGTGGTATAGTGAAATGGTTCAATGAAGGTAAGGGATTTGGATTTATCCAATCTGATAATGGAGAAGATTTATTTGCACACTACAGTGAAATAAACATGAGCGGCTATAAAGCACTTAAAGAAGGCCAGCGTGTACAATTTGAAATTACTCAAGGAAAAAAAGGCCGACAAGCTAGCAATATCACAGTTATGTAAGGCAACTGTGTTGGGTTGCTAACCGCAGTTAATAAACATAAAAATTTAGCCGTAAAAATTTTTTTGAGCTTTGTGCACATGGGTACAAGCTTCAAAATACTTATTACAATATTTTTCTTTAGTTTAATCGTTATTTGCTTTGTAGTTCATACGGAAAACAAGGAAATAAGGTTAAGTGAAATGAAACGATTGGTTAAATAATATTTATGTTATTAAATTTAAATAATTAATTTAATATATCAAGGGCCATTAAAATGTTACAACTTATAAAATAGACTTCCGTCATAAATCAAAAAACGTACAATTTATTTGATCTTAAATTAATCAGCAAAATTATTTAATTCGAGGGATAATCCTTGGATGAAATTCAAAGATATTCAAAAATTATCAGACGTTAAG
>NZ_VOYN01000021.1:0-56963 GCF_013420275.1 Acinetobacter sp. YH01020 | reverse complement strand
ATTTTGCATGTGACTTGTTCCACTTTAGATATTTGTTTAAGATGAGATGTAACTCATTGAAATGTGTCATCATATTCGTCGTCAGAAAACAAGTATTATGCCATTATTTCAATGAGTTATCTTTTTTGTCGTGTACAAAGTAAAAAGATGTAGAAATTAGTTTTTACACTTTTTAGCTTGGCGGTAAATATCAATATTATCTAGATTAGCTTGAGCAATTTCCATGGCTTGCTGTGCGCTGCTGCTATCCTGTTGTGTATTTTTATTGCCCGAAAAAGCTGTCGCAAATTGACCCATACGCGCGGCTGTTTCAGATTGACCTGAAAATGCGGATAGCGCGTTGCCAGCAAGACCAGCCCATTTTGAAACTTGATTATTTTGCTGTGCTGACGCTTGGCTTAATGCCAGTTGAGATGCTTCCAATGTACGTTCAAAGGTCTTACGCTCAACGCTTAGGTCAGTGCAATCTAAGGTTTTTAAATAACTGGTGCTATAAACACTATTGTTGGTTTGACTAGCTTGATTGAAATTTGAGGCATAGCCACGGTCTGCTTGAGCCACGGCATTGGCAGCTTCTTGACGGCTTTGATTCATACGAGCTTCAGCTTGGTCCATGATCGCGCCATTTTTGGCACCCATTACTGCAACAGCTGCATCCAATAAGCCTGCTTGAGTGAAACATGGTAGGACACAAAGTGAACTGATTAACGTGATTTTTCTTAGCATCTGATTTACCCCGAGTTTTAAATTAAAGTTATAAGAATCTAGAGTATTTTATCTAATTGAAGATGTATTTAAAATATTTATTATACTTAAGTATTTGAATATATTTATAATATTAAGTATTTCTTAAGTGGGTTAAAATATTTTTAAACTGAGTTTTAAAATCTCGACGAGTCAAAGGACCGATGCGCTCATCTGTATTGTGGTGTATTTTGTGTCGGAGAGTCGCATAAAATATAGCGTCATGGACGTAGTGTAAAAGATATTGGATCAATAACTTATGGCGAAAATTCAGCTTGAATATAGTGCAATTACTGACTTCTTTGTGGAGCCGCATGGCTTGAGTCGTCAAGAGGTAATTGCTGTGCGTAAACAAGCCATTTACCAATATCGCAATCAATTACTTGCGCAGCGGCTTAATAGATCATTTGAAAATTCAGATTTTTCAAAGTCTGCGTTTGGTAAGCCTTTTCTTCCTGATTTGCCACACTTTCATTTTAATCATAGTCATAGCCAGCAGCATTATGTTTTGGCCAGTAGTGAAAAAATCGCCAATATTGGTGTGGATATTGAGGATTTAAATCGAAAAGTCCGTTTTGAAGCGATGGCTCAACACAGTTTTCATCCCGAAGAATTGCTTCATTGGGAGAGCTGTGAGCATGATCCTGATTTTTGGTTTAAAGTTTGGACCACCAAAGAGGCGGTACTTAAAGCGTCAGGTTTAGGGATTCGAGTGAACCTGAATGAACTGAATACGCAGTGTCATCCTGAGCAGAATGGTGGGATGTGTAGCCATCCCACCATTGGCACTTTTGCTTATCAGAATATTCAACTGCCGCATGTGATGTTGACGGTGGCATGGCAAAGTGAACAATCTTGCCGAGGCTTTCATTTGCCGAAAATTGAGTTGAATGTCTTATAAATCGGTATGAAATAAAATAACTATAAAAAAAGCCCTGTTCTGGCTGAACAGGGCTTTTTTTGAAAATCAATCTAAACTGGCATTAGATTAGATTTTGCATTTTTTAGAACCTTGGTAGATACCAATGTTGTCGATGTTTGCTTGAGCAGCAGATTTGTTCGCTTGTTGAAGTTCAAGGTTGCTTGCATCAGAAGTATCTTGCTCACCAGCCAAGCTGTTTGCAATGTTGCCTGCACGAGCAGCTTTTTCAGAGTTACCACCGAAAGCAGCAAGAGCGCCACCCGCTAAACCAGCAAATTTGCTTAATGATTTGCCTGGCGCTTGAGCAGATGCTTGGATGTTTGCAATGTTTTTTTCAGCAGCTTCTAAAGAGCGCTTAGCATTCGCTTTTTCAACAGCAAGAGTTGCACAATCCATCGCTTTTAATTCTGAAGATGCGAATTGAGTTGTAGCAAAAGCAGAAATTGAAATAGAAGTAACAGTTGCAAGAACAAGTAATTTTTTCATGAAATAATTCACTTTTATTGTTAGAAAATAAACGCCCGAAAGTAATGGGCGGGTGAATATTATTCAAAAAAAGGAATTTTGTCCTGTTAAAATGTGACAATTGTGTAACTTTGTGTAATTTGCGTACAAATATGATTGCAAAATTAAATGATTAGTAACACGTTGCTATTTGGGTTTTTGTGCAATCCAAATATTACTTAAGCGGTTGACAAATTGCGGGCTAAACTTCGATAAATTAAATAAAAATTTAGCTTTCATCCCCACAGGTGTATGTGTGGCCATTAAGACCGTATCCTTTTTTTGTACCAAGGTATAAATTTGCTGAGCGACATCGCTCGGTTGAAGATTGACGCCCATTTTCTTAATGCTTTGGGCATCCATGTCTTGCACCATCGCGGTTTGAACAAATAAAGGCATCACATCTAAAACGCGAATATTGTATTTTTGCCATTCAATATCCAAACTTTCAGTGAACCCGCGGACAGCAAATTTAGATGTGGCATAACTGGCTAAATCGGCTTGTCCATAAATTGCTGAAGCCGAAGAGAGGTTAATCACACGAGCAAAATTGCTTTGTTTTAAATAGGGGAATGCCGCATAGCAACCGTTTATCACCCCTTTGACATTGATATCAATCGTACGGTGGTGTGCAGACAGTTCCGTATGTTCAAAGCTGCCTGAATGCAGAATTCCGGCATTATTGACTAAGATATTCAGCTGACCTGCCCAAGCAACAAATTCAGCTAAAGCGCTTTGCCACTGCTCTGGTTGTGTTACATCTAAATGTCCAGCTTTGGCATGGCTACCGAGTTCAGCAGCTAAGGAGGTGACTTGAGATTGGTTAATGTCGTAAAGCCCAACTTTATAGCCTTGTTGTATGAATAGTCGTGCAATTGCTGCGCCAATCCCTTGTCCTGCACCACTAATAAAAATACTTTGCATGTTATGCTTCCCTGAATTGAGTTGCTCATTCCCTGAGTGAATTTTGAGCATATCAAATTTTGTAATCGAAACAATGTACTGATGAGTAAATAGCTGGAGTTCACATGGAACAATTATTAGCAGTGATGAAAGAATTACGTGAAAAATGTCCATGGGATCAAAAGCAAACCCCTGAAAGTCTGACTCGTTATGCCATCGAAGAAGCCTATGAAGTTGAAGCGGCGGTTCGTTCAGGTCAGATTGACGAAGTACGAGATGAACTGGGGGATTTGTTGCTGCAAGTGGTTTTTCAGTCGCAGATGTATAGCGAACAAGGCGCATTTGATTTTCAAGATGTGGTGCAAGCCATTACAGATAAATTAATTCGCCGTCATCCCCATGTGTTTCAGGCAGAGCAATTCTCAGCACTCAATGCGGATGATGTGGCAACACTATGGAAACAGATTAAACAACAAGAAAAAGCAGGGAAATCAGTATCTAGATTAGATGAGGTTAAACATGCTCCTGCATTAAGCCAAGCAGATGAAATCCAAAAAAATGTGGCGAAAATTGGCTTTGATTTTCCAGATATTGAAGGGGCTTATGGCAAGCTTGAGGAAGAGCTAGGGGAGTTAAAAGAGGCCTTAGCAGGCAAAAAATCCGACGAAATATTTGATGAATTTGGTGATTGCTTATTTTCTTTGGTGAATGTTGGACGTAAGATTGGCATCTCAAGTGAGATGGCACTTTTAAGTACCATTCATAAATTTAGAAGCCGCTTTGCTTATATTGAAGCACAGGCCACATTACAACAAAAACATGTAGAAGACTTGTCCTTAACTGAGATGGATCAGTTGTGGGAACAGGCAAAACAACAATTAAAACAACAGGCTGAATATGTACCACATCCTAAAGAATAAATACTCTACACAATTACTTGTCTTGGTTTTGGGTTTAATGGCAGATTTAACTTTTGCTCAAAGCCCTTCGGGCTACGCGGAATGGAAAGCCATGCAGCAAGCTCAAGATCAGCAATTAAAAAAGCAATCTGAGGCCTCGAAGTCCAAAGCGACAACTGCACCGAGCAATACCAACTATTATTTGTCACGACCCAGCACTCAGCAAAATAGTCGATCAGATCAAGTACGCTTAAATACAGCCTCAGTTGATGAACTGCAAACATTACATGGGATTGGTCAGAAAAAAGCAGAAGCCATTGTGCAATATCGTAAAAGTAATGGCTTATTTAAAAGCATTGATGATATTCAACAGGTTAAGGGAATCGGTCCTGCGCTGTTTGCTAAAAATAAAGCAAAATTGGCACTTTAAGTGAAGTGTAAAAAAAAGAATTAGGTTAAGCTCAGCTTGAGCATCGAGATAATCAAATTGCCCTTTGATTGTGTTAGAGATATCATTAGCGACATCTTAAGAATTTTACGTTCAGACGTAGGAGACAGCGTCTTTTGCAAACTTTGCGCGCGTCCAAATGTGGTTTATCAACCGCACAATTACCTTCTTCCATTTTAGATGTGATTGATGCCTTAACTAAGGCAGGCTATGAAGCTTATATCGTGGGTGGCAGCGTCCGCGACCTAATGTTGGGTCATGCACCTAAAGATTTTGATGCTGTAACTAATGCGACACCAGCTCAGGTGAAAGAAGTCTTCGGGCGACGTTGCCGAATTATTGGTCGTCGTTTTGAGCTGGCGCATGTCTACTCAGGACGTGAACTGATCGAAGTTGCGACCTTCCGTGCGCCGCCTAAAAAAGCCGTGACTTCTGCTGCGGGCATGATTTTACGTGATAATAATTGGGGTACGATTGAGCAAGACTTTGCACGTCGTGACTTCTCGATCAATGCAATGTATTACCAACCACGCAAAGGCGAAGTGCTAGATTTTTGTCATGCAGTAGATGACATAAAACATAAAATGTTGCGTTTATTGGGTGATCCACAACTACGTTTTGAAGAAGATCCTGTGCGGATGCTTCGGACTTTACGTTTTGCAGCCAAATTAAACTTTAATATTGATCAAAAAATTCTGGATGTCTTTACTCCAGAACTTACTCAATTGCTGCGTGATGTGTCTCCACATCGTTTATACGATGAGTCACAAAAGCTTTTTACCATGGGGCATCTCAATCGCGTCTTACCGATGCTGATCGATTTTGGTATTTGGTATCAATTATTTGCAGATATCAAACCAGTCGTAACGCCATTTATTGAGTTGGCTGCAAAAAATACCGATCAACGTATTTCGATTGGGAAAACCATTAACCCTGCATTTTTCTATGCCGTGTTATTGTGGATTCCGTTCCAAGAACGTTGTACGTTCTATCTGAATAAAGGTGTGGTTCCTGCTGAAGCGCGTGCTCAAGCAGGCTTGGATGTATTGAAGCGTCAGGCTACACGAACCATTATTCCACGCTTTGCCGAAACATTTATTCGTGAAGTTTGGGAAATGCAAACCCGTTTACTAAGTCCAAAACCACAGCAAATTGAAGCACTTTCAGGTCATGCACGTTTCCGTGCAGGCTTTGACTTTCTGCTGTTGCGTGAAAAATCGGGCGATACAACCACGCAAGGCATGGGGCAGTGGTGGGATGCTTATCAGCAGATGAGCACTGACGAAAAAGAACGAGCAATTAGCCAATATAATCGTCAACGTGCCAAGAGTCGTCGTAAAGCGGCGCATGAAGATGTGGAAGCCAAAACTTCTACTCATCAGCAAGTTGAAATTGAACCGCTGGTGAATGAACCAGAAAGCAGAAGTCGCCGTCAACGTAAGCCTAAATCACATGCCAATAGTCTAGAGACAGTGTCAATCGTTGCAGCGTCAGCCAGTGGTGAAATTGGTGCAGATCATCCGATTTTAAAACGTAAACGTGTGAAACGAGATTTGACTCAGGTTATTTTTGGGCCAACACAATGACGCTGACATATATTGGTTTAGGCAGTAATTTAGGTGATTCTCTACAGATCCTTAGTGAAGCGGTGCATAAACTTGCAACACTCGGAAAAGTGAAAGTCTCAAAACTGTATCAAAGCCCGCCAATGGGTCCACAAGATCAGCCGAATTATTTAAATGCAGCGGTTGCATTAGAAACTGATCTAGCACCTTTGGCCTTGTTGGATGAATTGCAACGCTTTGAACAAGAGTCGGGGCGTGTACGCCTACGTCATTGGGGGGAGCGTACACTTGATTTAGATTTACTGATTTATGGTGAACAGCACATTCAAAATGAACGTTTGACGGTGCCTCATGTTGGTGTTTTAGAACGTGATTTTGTGTTGAAACCTTTGTTGGATTTAGATGAGAATCTACTGATTAAAGGACAACCATTAAAAGATTTACCTATTTTGAATAATCCAAATTTAACTGTATTGGATGCAGGAAACTGGGCCCATCTTTAATTTTTGTATGACCACTTGAGAAAGCCGTCATCTGAGGAATATTGAAATGATTAGTCTAAGTGACTTGAAAAAATTTAAAGCGGAAGGCCGCAAATTCTCCTGCCTGACTTGCTATGATGCGAGCATGGCAAAAGCAATGGAAGTTGCTGAAGTCGATAGTATTCTGATTGGTGATTCATTGGGGATGACCATTCAAGGGAATGACTCAACTTTACCTGTCACTGTTGAAGATATGGTATATCACACTGCAGCAGTGCGTCGTGGCAATAAACATGCGTTTATTTTGACTGATTTGCCATTTATGACCTATGCCACTTTGAATGACGCTTTAGTGAACTCAAAGATCGTGATGCAAGCAGGCGCGCAGATGGTCAAATTGGAAGGTGGCGCATGGTTGTCAGAAACAGTTGAAGTATTGACCCGTAATGGTATTCCAGTGTGTGTGCATTTAGGGTTAACTCCGCAATCGGTTCATGTGTTTGGCGGTTATAAAGTGCAAGCACGTACACGCGAAACCGCGAATCAACTCATTGCAGATTGTAAAGCTGTGGTTGATGCAGGTGCAGCAATTTTACTTTTGGAATGTGTTCCTGCCCAAGTGGGTAAAGAAATTAGTGAATTATTCCCAAATACACCTGTGATTGGGATCGGTGCCGGTGCAGAAACGGATGCTCAAGTCTTGGTTCAACAAGATATGTTGGGACTGACGTTTAGTCACGTGGCGAAATTTGTTCGCAACTTTATGAAAGAGCAAGCAGGGGAAACGGCAATTGTGGATGCGTTTAAGGCGTATCATGCTGCCGTACTTGATGGTAGTTTCCCTGCCAAAGAACATACATTCCAAATTGAGCTGTAAGACATGAAAACTGAAACAACGATTCAAGGTTTAAGTGCATCGCTAAATCCAGCACGTGCTGCGCGCAAAATCATTGGTTTTGTACCAACGATGGGGAACTTGCATGAAGGTCACCTTAATTTAGTTCGTGAAGCACGTAAACTGTGTGATGTCGTGGTGGTGAGTATTTTCGTTAACCCAATTCAGTTTGGTCCAAATGAAGACTTTGACAACTATCCACGTACTTTGGAACAAGATCAGCACTTATTGGCTGAAGTGGGTTGTGACATCGTGTTTGCACCGACTGTTGAACAAATGTATGGCAACAAACCGCGCTTAACCAATATTAGCGTGGGCGGCATTACCAATGATTTGTGTGGCGAGCAGCGTCCGGGTCATTTTGACGGTGTTGCTGTTGTTGTGACAAAACTCTTTAATATTGTTCAACCGAATTTTGCATTCTTTGGGCAAAAAGATTACCAGCAACTTGCAGTGATTCGTCAGTTTGTACGTGACTTAAATATTCCACTAGAAGTGATTGGTGTGCCGATTACTCGTGCTGAAGATGGTTTGGCATTGAGCTCACGTAATGGTTATTTAAGTGCGGAAAATCGTGCGATTGCACCAACGATTTACCAAAGCTTGAAAACGGCTGAGGCAGAATTACATGCTGGAACTCAACTTGCAGATGTGTTAGCGAATATTAAAGCAACATTGACAGCAGCGGGTTTTGTTGTGGACTATGTTGAAGCACGTACACCTGAATTACAGAAAATTGAAGAATTTGATCAAGACGTGGTGTTGTTTATTGCGGCTAAATTAGGCGCAACACGTCTTATTGATAATATGCAGGTTAAATATACTGCAGTTTAAAACGGCTATGGGGTAGCAAGCGATGAAGCGCATTTTAATTGTTACAGGACAATCTGGATCTGGAAAGTCATCTGCATTACAGATACTTGAGGATTTGGGCTATTACTGTATCGATAATTTGCCATTGGCCTTACTCCCCGAAATTGTTGAAAAACTCGATTCAGAAAATAATCTTGAACAATTGGCACTGGGTGTGGATGTCCGCAGTACACGTGCAGATTTACAAGAGTTCGATTTGGTTTTTCAACAGCTACAACGCCATGGCTCAGTCGATATTATTTATTTGACCACGCGTGATCAGGAATTGATTGCGCGATTCAGTTCATCTCGACGTCCCCATCCGTTGGCAAGTCGTTTCAAAAGTTTAAATGAGTGCATACAGGAAGAAAAATCTTTACTGTTACCGATTCAATTACGCTCGACAGTACATATTGATACTACAGACAAGAGCGTACATGATTTAAAACATACCTTGCTGTCTAAACTCGGACAGGCAGATAATTTAATTTTGATCTTACAGTCTTTTGGCTATAAGCATGGTATTCCTCTCGATGCAGATTATGTTTTTGACGTCCGTCATTTGCCCAATCCACACTGGGATATGGAATTGCGTAAGTATTCAGGATTGGATGAGCCAGTTCGTCAGTTTTTACAACAAAGTGAACAAACCAATGAAATGTTCCAAGATATTTATAATTTCTTGGATAAATGGCTGCCGGCATTTGCCGAAGGGCATCGTCATTACATGACGGTGTCGATCGGTTGTACAGGTGGGCAACACCGTTCGGTATATATCGTAGATAGACTAAAAAAAGCACTTGAGGCAAAATGGTCTATTCAGGTTCTACATAGAGAAATGAAGCACTGGTCATGATCGACACAACTGTTGACGTAATTAATAAACTGGGTTTACATGCGCGTGCATCTGGCAAGCTAATCGAAGTCACGACCAAATTTCGCTCGTCGATTCAAATTGGTAAGGGTGGAAAATTAGTAGATGCCAAAAATATTATGTCTTTGCTGATGCTTGGCGCAGGCAAGGGCACAACTTTACGCTTAGTGATTGAAGGTGCAGATGAAGAAAAAGCTTTATCTGAAATTCAAGCACTGTTTGCAGCAAAATTTTACGAGGCAGATTAAACGTGGCACGTCGACCGAACCGCTATACAGAAGAAGACTTTGAATCCTTAGAAGGACGTGCAAGTAAAACTGAGCAAAAGAAAGCTGTACAACGTATGGCTGCTTTGGGCGAGGAACTTGCAAAACTGAATCCTAAACAGATTAAAAATCTTCCTGTTGAAGAGCGTCTGATCGAAGCACTACTAGATGCACAAACCATTACTTCACATGAAGCGCGACGCCGTCAGTTTCAACGTGTAGGTAAATTACTGCGTAATGAAGATGAAACCATGATTTTATCTTACTTAACCCCGCAGCAAGGTGCGAAAAAAACAGCGCAGCTTCAACGCTGGACTGAACGTATGATTGCCCAAGGTGATCCCGTCATTAAAGAGTTCATGAAAGCACATAATGCTGCTGAACATCATCCTATTCGTCAGCATATTTTGCGTATTCAACGTGATATAGCAAAAAATGTAAGCGAAGAAGAACTGACTGCGTCAAAGTTGAAATTGTTTAACTACATTCAACAAGTGGCTTTATTATCTGATAACTAATGCATGATTAGATAGCCAAGTGCATAGATAGCTCAATGATCAGAGAATTCAACATGATCTGATCATTAAAGCAAAACGTGAAGTTATAGACTTCATATCAAAAAAGCGACCTGATTAGGTCGCTTTTTTTGCTTAAATGTTGAAAAAATCATGCTTGGCTTTTGAGTTTTAACATTAACCAAATTCACCAACAGCGCGCTCTTTAGCCCATTCACGGAGAACGAACTTCTGAAGTTTACCTGTCGAGGTTTTTGGAATTTCGGTAATCACTACATCTTTAGGTACTTTGAAACGTGCAAGGTGCTGCTTACAGAATTCGATCAGTTCTTCAGGCGTTGCTTCTTTACCTGCTTTTAATTCAATAAAGGCACAAGGCACTTCTTGCCAACGAGGGTCAGGTTTTGCAACCACTGCAGCTGTCAGTACAGCAGGGTGTTGATATAGAATTTCTTCTACTTCGAGCGATGAAATGTTTTCACCCCCTGAAATGATCACATCTTTAGAGCGGTCAGTAATTTTGGCATAACCGTCAGGTTGGCAGACGGCTAAGTCGCCGGTATGGAACCAGCCACCGGCAAAGGCTTCAGCCGTTGCTTCTGGGTTTTTCAAATAACCCTTCATTACGATGTTGCCACGGAACATGATTTCACCCATGGTCTGGCCATCATGCGGAACAGGTAACATGGTTTCAGGATCAATGACTTTCATGCCATCTTGAAGCGGGTATGGCACACCTTGGCGAGAATGCAACTGTGCTTGTTCTTGAATGGAAAGATCAGACCAACCAGCTTGCGATGCGCAAAGTGCCGATGGACCATATGTTTCAGTCAAACCATAAACATGTGTGACATTGATGCCAATATTACGCATCCCTTCAATAATCGCTGCAGGTGGCGCTGCACCAGCAACCATCACTTCAACGCGATGGTCAAATTGCGCTTTTTTCTCTTCAGGCGTATTGATCATCATTGAAAGTACGATTGGCGCACCGCAGAAATAATCTACTTTGTGTTCTGCGATCAGTTTGAAAATCAGTTCAGGGTCAATTTTACGTAGACAAATATTGGTTCCGCCATTGGCTGCCATTGTCCAAGCAAAGCACCAGCCATTACAGTGGAATAGAGGAAGCGTCCACAGATACGTTGCACGTGGCGTCATGCCGCAAGCAATGATGTTACTCGCTGCATTGATATATGCGCCGCGGTGATGATACACCACGCCTTTTGGATTCCCTGTGGTACCCGAGGTATAGCTTAAACTAATCGCATCCCATTCATCTTGAGGTAAGTGCCACTCAAAGTTGGCATCGCCTTGCGCCAACCAGTCTTCAAATTCAATTTGTCCAATCGGTTGTGCTGTGCCTTCAAATTCAGCATCTGCAACATCAATGACATAAATGTCTTGATCGATCAGAGCCAAAGCTTCGGTGGCAACTTGAGCAAATTCAGGGTCAACCAACAGGACTTTGGTTTCTGCATGTTCCAGCATGAAGGCAATGGTTTTCGCATCAAGGCGTGTATTTAGCGTATTTAGTACAGCACCCGCCATCGGTACGGCAAAGTGTGCTTCAACCATAGCCGGAACGTTCGGTAATAACACAGACACGGTGTCGTTTTTGCCAATGCCTAATTGTTGCAACTGATGTGCAAATTGACGACAGCGGTTATATGTTTGGCGCCATGAAATATGACGATTGCCATGGATAATGGCATCCTGATCAGGATAAATATAAGCTGCACGCTCTAAATAACGTAGAGGCGAAAGTGCCACAAAATTTGCCGGGGTCCGTGGCAATTCATCGTATGCGCTAACCATCGTGGTACTCCAAGTCCATGTCTATTTGTTTTAAATCTGACTTAACAATAATTCAGTCCGTAGCTTCTCTGCATTTATGCTTTAGTCGAGTATTTACACTAAATTTTTAAGTTATTGAAATTGAATAAAATAAAAACAGTAAAGTGACGAAAATGAACCCTGTGGTTCTCAAAATTGATTTTTTAGAATAAATAATTTAGCTGAAAAATAGACAATAATTGTTGGTTTTTTATGCTGATTTTGCAGATATTTCCGTGTGTGATCTTTTTTATTGATTCGGTTTGAATGATGCTTAACGAATAATGTAGAGCGCCTTGAATAGTCTTTGTGGGGATATAAACGAATGATATTTTCTTTAATTGATCGTGGCTTATTTGCTGTTTTTTAACAATAAATTTAAATTTGAGAAGATGCGAAACTTCGTATAATCTAAGTAAAAAATCAAGATGGCTTGTACATTAACATTGCAAAAGCGGAAATCAAAAATAAAACAATACGGCTAAATACAATAAAAAGTATGGCGACAAGGATGAATATGACAATTCAACACGACATTGCATGGGAAAATTGGTCAGGTGCTCAGAAGTCGATCCCGAAGTCATTTACACAACCGCAAAATCTTGAGCAATTAATGGATGTGGTGCAATCCCATCCTAAGATTCGCTTGGTTGGCGCAGGGCACTCATTTAGCCCTTTGGCAAAAACTACAGATACCTTAGTACGTTTAGATCATCTCAAAGGCATTCTAGATATCGATGTAGAACGCTGCCAAAGTACCGTCCAAGCTGGCACAAGATTATTTGATTTGGGGGAGAAGCTCGCGTCTTTTGATCAGGCACTGATTAATCAAGGTGATATTGATCGTCAAAGTTTGGCTGGAGCGATTGCAACAGGGACGCATGGTACCGGACTCGAATTACCATGTTTATCGGCATTGGTTACGGGGTTTGAGTTATTAACCGCGCAGGGCGAATTACTACAATGCAGTGCTGAACAGAACAGCGAAATTTTCCAAGCAGGGCGTGTTTCACTCGGGAGTTTAGGCGTGCTGACGCATGTACAGCTGCAAAATCGGCCGATGTATAAACTCAAAGAACAAACGCGATTATGTCCGCTGAAAGATGTCATGCAGAATATGCAGCAATGGCAATATGCACATCGACATATTGAGTTCTGGGTATTTAGTCATGCCGATCAGGTTATTTTAAAAACCTTAGATGAGACGGAAGATAACCTTCAACCGCGGAAAGAACAGTGCTTAGATGACGACGTATTACTCAAATTTTGTGCAGAATTGACGCGATTCTTTCCACCACTGAATCCATGGCTACAAAAATTATTGGGTGTTTTTGTCAAACCTTCGATGAGCGTAGATTGGTCAAGTCGAATATTTCCTTCTGCTCGAAATACAAAATTTAATGAGATGGAATACCAGATTCCGCTGCAACACGGGATGAATTGTTTAGAAGAAATTTTGCATACCCTTCGACGTCATAAGGTGCCGATGTTTTTTCCGCTAGAATATCGACTTGTACGTGGGGATGATATTTGGCTCAGTCCGTTTTATCAGCAAGATTCGGCCTCAATTTCGGTGCATCAGTTCTATAAGCAAGATTATCAAGTCATCTTTAAGCTCGTGGAGCCGATTTTTTTAAAATATGGCGGGCGTCCGCATTGGGGGAAATTGCATAGCCTAAATGCGCGGCAGCTTCAAAATGTGTACCCCAAGTGGCAGGATTTTTTAAAGATTCGACAAGAATTAGATCCTCAGCAAAAGTGGCTCAGTCCCGAGCTACAGCAGTTGCTGATTGATTAGGCATCGTGGAAAGTTAAACGTTGAAGACCAATCGAACGATATGAAAAAGGGGATGGCATGGATGCATATTTTCAAAAGTTGAATTCACTGTTAAAACAAAATGGTACGGGGATGCCGCAGTTAATTGTGGATGTTGCAGCATTAAATCACAACTTGGTGATCACTCAGCAGCAGATACCACACAGTCTGCATCCGCGCTTGGTGGTGAAATCCTTGGCCTGCATGGCATTGCTCCAACATTGTGCTACACAGCTTCAGACACAGCGTTTCATGCTATTTCATTTTGCACATCTGAAAACACTTTTCGAATCGATGCCGCAAGCCGATGTGTTGTTTGGGAAACCGATGCCGATTCAGGCCTTGAAGCATGCAGACAAGGCCTTTTTGCAGGCAACGCAATCGCAAGTGCAATGGCTGATTGATAGTGAACAGCGTTTAGCCCAATACCTCAAATTTGCTGAGCAGCATCAACTGTGTCTACGCATCAATATTGAAATCGATGTGGGGCTACACCGTGGAGGTCTGAAAACGATCGATGAGCTAAAGGCTGTTTTGGATGTAATCGTTCAACATCCCCAACATTTAAAATTTTCAGGATTAATGGGCTATGACGCACATGTGGCGAAGATTCCACGGCTGATCCAATCTGCTGAACAGACTTATCAACAGTCCCAGCAAAGTTATCAACAATTCAAAGCTTATGTAGAACAGCGCTACCCAACCTTATGTGATGAACACACCTGTTGGAATGGTGGTGGTAGTCCTAGTTTTAGTTTTCATTGTCAGCAGAGTGTCTGTAACGAAGTCTCGTTTGGCTCGATGTTATTAAAACCTGCAGATTTTGAACTGAAAAATTTACACGCTTTCCAAAGTGCCTTGTGGATCGCCACACCCGTGTTAAAAGTGTTGCCAAGGACAGAATTACCACAGTTAGAATGGCTCAGTCGTTGGGCAAAATCTCAGGCTGTGTTTATTTATGGAGGCTATTGGCGAGGGGACTATGTTTATCCTCAAGGCAGTCAGCCCCATGCATTATATGGTCGAAGTAGTAATCAGGAACTTGTGCAAATTCCGCAGACAAGTAGCATAGACATAGATGATTATATTTTTTTACGCCCTGCGCAAAGTGAAATGATCATCCCTCAATTTGCACAGCTTTGGTTGTATCAATCAGATCAATTGATCGCCTTAGAGACATTCAGAGAATAAAAAAGCGTCCTTACGTTCTTTGGTTCAATTGTTTCGCAATTTTTTTTTACGTGCGTAACATCAGTTATGAATGAGAACGTGATTATTATGTTGACAGCATAAAGCGTATTTCGGCTGAAATCTGCTTGAATTATCAGGAGTCTTGTAAAAGGCGGTAGAAAAATCAACTTCCATGGGATTAGAGGTTTATTAAAGTTGGCAGGGCGTGTAAAATTTAGGTCGAATTTTATTTATCCACCGTTTTTATCTTTTGAGGGTCTCCCTCGATCATAATCTCGCGGTGACATGCTCCATTGTACGGGGCATCACTCCTTAAGGATTTTTATATGCCAATTATCACTTTGCCAAATGGCGATCAAAAAGAATTTGATCATGCCGTGTCTGTGATGGAAGTTGCTCAAAGCATCGGTCCTGGTCTAGCAAAAAATACAGTTGCGGGTCGTGTAAACGATCGTTTAGTTGATGCGTCTGATTTAATTACAGAAGATGCTAGCCTACAAATTATCACGCCTAAAGATGAAGATGGTATTCACATCATTCGTCACTCTTGTGCGCACTTGGTGGGTCATGCAGTTAAGCAATTGTTCCCAGAAGCAAAGATGGTCATTGGTCCTGTCATTGAAGAAGGTTTCTACTATGACATCTGGATGCCACGTCCCTTTACTTTAGACGACATGGCAGCAATCGAAGAGCGCATGAAAAAGCTCATCGACCAAGACTATGATGTCATCAAAAAAATGACTCCACGTGATGAAGTGATCAAAGAGTTCACTGCACGCGGCGAAGAATACAAACTGCGTCTGATCGAAGACATGCCTGAAGAAACTGAAATGGGCTTGTACTATCATCAAGACTACTTGGATATGTGTCGTGGTCCGCACGTTCCAAATACTAAATTCTTAAAATCGTTCAAGTTGACTAAAATCTCTGGTGCTTACTGGCGCGGTGATGCGAAAAACGAACAGCTACAACGTATTTACGGTACAGCTTGGGCGGACAAAAAACAGTTAGCTGCCTACATTAAACGTATTGAAGAAGCTGAAAAACGCGATCACCGTAAAATTGGTAAAGCGTTAGACTTGTTCCATATGCAAGAAGAAGCGCCGGGTATGGTGTTCTGGCATCCAAACGGCTGGACGATTTACCAAGTGCTTGAACAATACATGCGTAAAGTTCAACAAGCTAATGGTTACCAAGAAATTCGTACACCGCAAGTGGTTGATTTCACGCTTTGGGAAAAATCAGGGCACGCAGCTAACTATGCTGAAAACATGTTTACGACTCACTCAGAGAACCGTAACTATGCAGTAAAACCAATGAACTGCCCATGTCACGTGCAAGTCTTCAACCAAGGTTTGAAATCTTACCGTGATCTTCCAATTCGTTTGGCTGAGTTTGGTTCATGTCACCGTAACGAACCATCGGGTTCATTACACGGCATTATGCGTGTACGTGGCTTTACACAAGATGATGCGCATATCTTCTGTACCAAAGAACAAATCGGTACTGAAGTTGCAGACTTTATTAAACTGACATTAGATGTTTATAAAGACTTCGGCTTTGAAGAAGTACAAATGAAGTTGTCGACACGTCCAGAAAAACGTGTGGGTGATGACAAACTTTGGGACATGGCAGAAAAATCTTTAGCAGATGCTTTAGATGCTGCAGGCCTAGAGTGGGAACTTCAACCGGGTGAAGGCGCATTCTACGGTCCGAAAATTGAATTCTCATTGAAAGACTGCTTAGGTCGTGTATGGCAGTGCGGTACAATTCAATGTGACTTTAACTTACCAGAACGTTTAGATGCGTCTTATGTGACTGAAGATAACGACCGTGATCAGCCTGTAATGTTGCACCGTGCAATTCTTGGCAGTTTCGAGCGTTTTATTGGTATACTTATTGAACACTATGCTGGTTTCATGCCACCTTGGTTGTCTCCAATTCAAGCATGTGTGATGAACATTACCGATTCACAAGCTGAAGCATGTGAGTCAGTCGTCGCTAAACTTAAAGAAAGCGGTATCCGCGCGATTTCAGACTTGAGAAATGAGAAAATCGGCTTTAAGATTCGTGAACGTACTTTAGAGCGTATTCCTTACTTATTGGTTCTTGGGGACCGTGAAGTTGAGGAAGGTACTGTAAACGTCCGTACTCGCTCTGGAAAAAATTTGGGTACTATGTCAATTGATGCATTCGTTGACCTAGTAAAAGCAGCCGTAGCCGAACGCGGCCGGTACATTGTGGAGTAAAAGCGATTAAACAGCCTGACCGTAATCAACAGGGCGGAAAATCAAACCGTCCTGCCTTGAATGATGAAATTCGTGCAAAAGAAGTCCGTCTAGTAGACGAAAATGGCGAGCAAAAAGGGATTGTATCTCTTGCTGACGCTTTGCGTGCTGCAGAAGCAGTAGATCTTGACCTTGTTGAGATTGTTGCTAATGCTGAGCCACCAGTCTGCAAAATCATGGATTTTAACAAGCATTTGTTTGATCTAAAACAAAAGCAAAAAGAAGCGAAGAAAAAACAACATCAAGTACAGGTGAAAGAAATCAAGCTACGCCCTGGTACTGATGTTGGTGACTACAACGTTAAACTACGTGCCATTATCAAGTTCCTTGAAGAAGGCAATAAGGTAAAAATCACGCTTCGTTTCCGTGGTCGTGAAATGGCACACCAACAGTTAGGTTTGGCTCAATTGCAAAAAATTGAAGCTGACGTGGTTGACTATGGTGTTGTTGAACAAACACCAAAAATGGAAGGCCGTCAAATGGGTATGCTGCTTGGTCCTAAAAAGAAAAAGTAAGTATCCATTAAAAAAGCACTGCATTTGCAGTGCTTTTTTTTGCCTATATTTTGGTTTTTAATCTCAATGATGTTCAAGGGCACAAATAATTTTTGCTGCGTATTGATTGGAAAATAGAGCAAAATTCATGAATGCGAACTTATGTCTGAGAGTATTAAGTAAGTTTCTTTAAGAAAGATAAATTTGATTATATTTTAATTGATATTCAATCGTTGTTTCGATTCAGACGTTTTGAAATGCTTTAATTTAGTTTTAATGTAGGTATAAAGTGAGCAAAGCTTTTTATTGAGCTAACTATGTGAGATCTATTTACATAAAACAGGCCGTGAAATAGGGGTTTTCAGTACCCTCCAATAGATTTTCATCTTGGTAATATTAGGTCGTATATTCCATGTCATAAAAGCAATCAGAACAAAGTACATTTCATATAAATAGATAGTAATACAGAGTAGGATTATTTTTTGCAAGATACGCCAAAATTTAAAAAGAGTAGATGAGCAGCTTGTAAGCCAGACCCACCAAGGATTCATTAAAAACACCTATATGGAGTATTTAGTTTGGAATAAAAAATCAGAACATAAAATTTGCAATCGAGACACTATATTTTTGAGATGGGATGATTTTAATTCTTTTTTATCATGTTACGAATTTAACTATTTTTTTCAAAAAAAAGACCCCGAAGGGTCTTTTTTTATGAGAGTTTACTCAGCGCTATTTTCTTGGACAGGACTTTCTATCAATGCCTTTTTGCCAATTGGAATTTGGCGTGGTAGTTTTTCTTCAGGAATAATACGCTGTAAGTCCACTGTCAATAAACCATTTTCATATAGGGCTTGTTGCACTTCTATATGTTCATCTAAGCGTAAAGACAGTTTAAATGTACGACGAGCAATGCCTTTATGCAGGAATTCCACAGTTGTATCTTGCGCTTCAGTTGGTTTACCTGAAATGCTTAGCACTTGATTTTCTAAGTTTAGCGAAAGTTCATCTTCTGTAAAACCTGCGGTTGCCACCACAATGCGATAGCTATTTTCAGCCGTTTTTTCAATATTGTATGGCGGGTAATTTGGTGTGTCGCTTTGCATGGCATAATCAAATAAATCGTTGAAACGATCAAAACCAATGCTACGACGGAAAAGTGGGTTAAGATTTAAACTACTCATAATTAGAACTCTCTTTAATAAGCAAAGTTGTAACAATAAGAAATGTTCAGTGATGCTTGGCATCCACTGTTCACTAACAAGATCGTTTGATCCTTGTACATGTATCAATATCGGTCTGTGCTGATTTTTTTCAAGGGATTTTTATAAAAATTTATATTTTTTGAATTTTTGTACCTTAAGTGATTTTAAAAGCAAAGTTATAATTCACATTTTAACGTTACTTTTCAGAAAAACTGACAAGCTTTCACTGGATTAAACATGTTATACATAAAGCAAAATGAGATTGCCTTACTGAAAATTAAAAAGGAATATAGATGATTGATCTCTACTATTGGGGTACACCCAATGGACATAAAATTACCATCGCTTTAGAAGAAATGGGTTTGGAATACCAAATTTTTCCGATTAATATCTTGGAAAATGATCAATTTCAGCCAGACTTTTTGAGAATTTCTCCGAACAATAAAATCCCTGCAATCGTGGATCAGAATGGCCCACGAGGAGAGTCGATTTCAGTTTTTGAGTCTGGTGCGATTCTGCAATATCTTGGACGTAAAACAGGTTCGTTTTATCCAGAAGATGAGTTTGAGCGCGTTGAAGTTGAACAATGGTTGATGTGGCAAATGGGTGGTTTTGGGCCCATGTTAGGACAAAATCATCATTTTAGTCGTTTTGCACCTGAACGTATTCCGTATGCAACTGAACGTTATGTAAATGAATCTAAACGTTTATATAAAGTTTTGAACCATCAGTTGATTGGTCAAAAATTTGTGGCTGGAGAGTATTCGATTGCAGATATGGCTATTCTGCCTTGGGCACTGCGTCATGAATGGCAGCAAATTCAGCTGGAAGATTATCCATACGTGAAAGACTATATCGATCGACTGACGGCCCGTCCAGCGGTACAAAAAGCCTTAGCAATACACGTTTAAAAAAAGAGCATGGAAACATGCTCTTTTTTTACGAAATAAATAGAAGCTTTTTCCACCAAGGTCTTTGGTTTTCTTTCAGGGTCTTGAGTGAGAAGGGCTGTAAGGTAACAAAGGGGGAGGCTACACCATTTTCGATATAAGGTTTGAACTTGGCACGTAAAAGTGACTGCTCAACCCGCTTATCAATGTGTGTAAGTCCAGAGCTTTTGATTAATTCAGCTTTTTGAACTTCGCCGGTGGCTAAAACATATAGTTTGAAACTGAGGTCACGATTTTGATTGCCCAGATCGTCATTGTTGAAGTTAAAGATAGGTCGCTTTTGCCAAATCATTTGATCTTGTGTAATCACGTGTTGTTTGGCAACTTCAGAAGGACTTTGTGCATATAAAGTGGTCAAAATTTGTAATAACACAATAAAACTTAAGCAAAGAATTTTTTTCATAAAGTGAGTTAAAATTATTCAATATTTGCGTGGCAGATTAGAAGTCTCATGTATAAAAGTAAAGTGCGGAAAGACTCACCTTAAGATTTTAGATAGGACGGAAGAAAATTCTAACGCTGTGTTAGAATGCGGCGCTGCCGAAAAGAACGCGTTGTTGACGGCTTAGTTGGACGATTTTGCCATGAAAGACTTTTTCTTAAATTTTACCCGTATTGTTGAAAATAACCCAAGAATCTATTGGAGTATTATTTTTGGTATTGCAGGCTGCTTAGTGCTATTTGTCGTTGAAATTGTGCATGTTCAAAATATTCTTGCAGATTTACATACCAAAGATCAAAACTTGATGCGAGCTGTGATTGAACCGATTTCTTCACAATATAAATGGTCGAGAATCGTTGTAATTGTTGCAGCAGTGCTTTGGTCAAATTTTGAATATTTGAAGTCGAAGAAAAAATTAGGTCTCTAAGCATTCGTTTCGATGTGGTCGTTTTTAGTTTTATTCTTCGCGGCATTTGGGGCTGCGACCTTACTTCCTTTACAGTCCGAAGCCGTATTGCTCGGTTTGTTGAGCTATGGTCAACATAATCCATGGCTGCTGATTGTGGTGGCCAGTATTGGTAATATTCTCGGTTCTTGTGTGAATTGGTGGCTCGGTTTAAAAGTAGAACATTATAAAAATAAAACATGGTTTCCCGTGTCAGAGCTGAAAATGCAGCAGGCACAGGGTATTTATCACAAATATGGTTATTGGTCTTTGCTACTGAGTTGGCTGCCGATTATTGGAGACCCTATTACTTTAATTGCGGGTTTAATGAAAGAAAACTTCTGGCGCTTTGTGTTCATGGTGACCGTAGCGAAAACCGGGCGTTATCTCTGTATTTATCTTATATTTTTAGGTTTCTTCTGAGATAAAACAGGGCATTGAAACATTCAATCCCTGTTTGAAATGTTGAATCTATTACTTATTTACAGCCATTTACTTGAAACTGAATTTCATCTTTAAAGTTCGACTTTTTGTAGATCCAAAGGGTGCTCGCAGTACGTTTAACCGAGATCTGACTATTTCTTAGTGCTTCAACGACTTTCTGATCGAGTGCATAAATGCCAGAGCCTTGCTTGATCTTCACCTTTTTCACTTGTCCGTGTTTGTCCACTTTAAAGTTAAATTTGACTTTACGATCGTGCTGTTTCAACTCATGACTAGTGAGGTCTAATTTTGGTTGAGATACATATTGGAATGGCGTTTTCTTATTTGCACTTTGTGCATTCCAAACTTTTGAATCAAAGTTGAAATCACATTCAGGCGTATTGCCTTTAACTCTCAAATTAAACGCTTGATAGCCAATAATGGCTTTGGATTCACCATTTTCTAAATGTGGTTTGACTTTAGCTTTTTTGACAGCAGCAATTAAGATTCGGTCGAGTTGATCGACCCCTGTACTTTCTTCAACACTTGCATCGGTAATGGTGCCTTTTGCATTTGCTGTAACACGAATAATGGCCGCGCGGTCACGTTGCTTAAGGTCTTCATTGGCATATACCGGTTTTGGAAAAACCGACCAATTTAAACGCGTGGTTAAATGCGCAGGAGCAACTTCAATATTCTGTGCAGGAAGTTGATGGGTTTTGGTTGAAGCACTAAACGCTATAGAAAATGGAGCGCAGGCCAAAAGGGTTAAGCACAGATATTGTTTCATAAGTCTATTCTAAGATCACAAAGTGAGTGATGAATGCGTCGATATTGCTGCGCAGTATTTCCTGTATTGGAAATACTGGCAAGGTGTAAATGAAAAATATTCTCTTATTTTTTCGACTGGTGAGTAATGTCCACGCCAAATAAATCACGTGTTTTCGCCCAACTGATTGCTACTACAGCCATTGTCATACAGCCACCACATAGGAAGATGGGTCTTTGCCGATGAGCTGGATGCTCATGATTCGCGATCCCATGAGGTTTATAGCAGGCATAGTAAATGAAAAAAATGGCGACTTTTATTCATGGTCACTCTAGCAAATGCAGGTAGATATATTTTTATCAAGCTACATTTTATAGGCTAATTTTAATGATTTAATTATTTTCACAATCACTGCTATCGAGACGAATTTGATCTGTAACTGTCATTTTAAAAAATGGAAACCATGATTTTTTAGATTGAACTGCTGTATGGGAAATGATTTGTTTGATTTGTTCATCGATATATTGATTACCAGAACTTTCTATCAGTGTAATGTCTGGAGTGGTTACTGTATTTTTTTTCATTGTGAATGTTATGGAGATAGACGGACTAGTTTTAGTGAACAGACTTCGATCTAAATAGATAGATTGTAAAGTTCGTTGATATTTAAATGCGGTTTTTGCGCCTTTGTCTTGAGCTTCATAAACATTTGAATGAAGTTCTATTTTGCATCGAGGTGAAATACGACTTGGGGAATCAGTATTTTCTTCAATAGTTTCTAGTTTAATAGGTAGGTCAGCAACAAATGAAGTGGCTTGACCATGCTCTATATAAGGCTTAAATCTTGCATATCTTAAGGATACGCTGATTTTTCGATCCAAAGCATCTAAGCCTGTACTTTTGAGAGTTTCGACTTGAGTCACTTTACCAGTCTCATTTACATATAAACGTACAAGAAATTCACGAGACTTACCTTTTAGATCATTTGCATTAAAGTCAATTCTTGGTGTTCTAAGCCAACTAACATCACTAGATTTTAATTTAACTTCTTTGGGCATGGTGTTTAGGTTAGTATCAGCATAGGAATAGCCACATAAAATACTGCTCAGTAAAATCAATGTTTTAATTTTCATAAAATAAATCTTAAATTATTAAAATAAAGGAGAAAAATAGAGTGTAAATCATCCATAAAAAAAGGGCAAAATGAATATTTGCCCTTAATATGATCGGTAAATTTATTTTTTTAAATTTTCATTACTTTGGGTGATATCTACTTTAAATAAATCATGTGTTTTTGCCCAGCTGATTGCAACAACAGCCATGGTCATACAACCACCAAAAAGTGTCGCCATGATCGTGCCCATGTATTTTGCTGCAAGTCCCGATTCAAAAGCTCCAAGTTCATTACTGCTAGAAACAAACATGCCATTCACCGCAGCAACACGACCCCGCATATTTTCAGGTGGATAAAGTTGCAAAATGGTCTGACGAACCACCACAGACACGCTGTCACATGCCCCAGTCATTGCCAGTGCAAAGAGTGATAACCAAAGATTGCTTGAAAATGCGAATAAAATGGTAAATACACCAAAACCCGCTACAGCCAATAACATATTACGCCATGCATGATGAGTTGGAGGGAATTTGGTCAATGCAATCATGGTGATCAGGGCGCCAATAGACGGTGCTGCCCGTAAGTAGCCTAAACCTTCAGGCCCCACTTTTAAAATATCTTCGGCAAAAATCGGTAAGAGTGCAATCACGCCACCAAAAAGCACAGAAACTAAATCGAGTGAAATCGCCCAAAGGACAATTTTGGTTTTCCAGATAAAACGAAAACCTTCACTTAAACTGTCTTTTAAATTGTCAGATTCAATTTTAGGGAAACTGCGTTTACTGAGCAGATTAATAAGGACGAAGCAGAGCGTTAGTAGTGCTGCAACACTGAGCAAACTTGTTTCACGGCCTAAAAATGCCAACATAAAACCGCCAAGCATTGGCCCAATAATTACCCCACTTTGCCAACCAATCGTTGTCCATGTTGCACCATTGGCATAGAGCTCCCGCGGGATTAAAAAAGGTTTAAGCGACGTTGCAGACGGATTATAGAAACCACGGATTGTTCCAAGCCCAAAAATGACCACATAAATTCCCCAAGACAGTTGGGTGACATCAATTTGGCCGAGACCGTATTGGTGAAATAACCCCCAAAGAATCAGTGGCATCGGTAGAGAAAAAAACAGACAAATTTTCATAATGGTCTGTTTATTGAAACGATCTGCAAAGTATCCTCCCCACAAAGAGAGAGCAATAAAAGGAATTGCTTCGGCTAAACCAATTAAGCCCAGTGTTAGCGGGTCTTTAGTGATTTGATACAGTGAGTAAGCAACAATAATTTCTTGAATCAAAATGGCTAAGGTCAGACAAAATTGATTAAGCGTAACAATCGAGAAATCCCGATAACGTAGGGCTGCAAAAGCATCCTGTGCAGGTTTCATAATGGACATTAATAGTTGGCGTGCCGATATTATATAAGCCTTATTGTGCATCGCTTATAAAATCATCGGAAAATCTATATCAGAAAATTAATTAAGTTCGATATTCGGTAGAAAGATTCGCTTTTGTTTTGAGCAAAGATGCTTTAGAATACTCGCTCCCTTACCTGCAGGGCGTCTTTGCAATGGTGCAGACGTGCCGAACAGGTGTTCAAAAGAGGTTCTTATGCCTAAGATGAAAACTCGCCGTGGTGCAGCTAAACGCTTCAAGCCAACTGCAAACGGTTTTAAACGTCACCAAGCGTTCAAACGACACATTTTGACCAAAAAATCTGCTAAGCGTATCCGTCAATTACGCGGCTGTGTAATGGTTCACGTAAGTGACGTTGCTTCAGTTCGCCGTATGTGCCCATACATCTAAGGAGATTATAAATGGCTCGTGTTAAACGTGGTGTACAGGCTCATCGCCGTCATAAAAAAATTCTTGCTCGTGCTAAAGGTTACTACGGCGCTCGTTCACGCGTATATCGCGTAGCGTTCCAAGCAGTAATCAAAGCAGGTCAATATGCTTACCGTGACCGTCGTCAAAAGAAACGTCAATTCCGTGCTCTATGGATTGCGCGTATCAATGCTGGTGCTCGTCAAAATGGTTTGTCGTACAGCCGTATGATCGCTGGCTTGAAAAAAGCTCAAGTGATTATCGATCGTCGCGTACTTGCTGACATCGCTATGCATGACGCAGTTGCGTTTGCTGCTTTAGCTTCTAAAGCTAAAGATGCATTAGCTGCATAAGTCTTTATGACTTAAAGAAAGACCGCTTTTAGCGGTCTTTTTTTATGGACGAAGTTGATTAGACATCTTATTTTTTCGACCATATGGCTAAAAACACAATGATGCCAATTGTGATTGCGGCAAATTTTATAAACTCAAATTGTTTAAAAAGTAAATAAAAGCCATAAAGTAAAGCGAATAGCACGGCAAAAATTAAAACTAAAGAAAAAAATACAACCCATGGTTTTTCAGGCTCTTTATCTGTTGAAGTGTTGGTGGCGGAAAGAGCTTGATCAGATGTTGACTTGAAATAATTAACTTTGGGGTATTTTTTCTGTAGTTGTTTGAGTAAAGCTTTCTCTTCATCATTGACTAAATTTTCGCGGTTGAAATGATTGGCTGTATAGCACGTGACATCTACATGGTGTTCTGACAGTTTGTACTCATAATCCAATAGTTGTGCATATTCTTCGGTTGTAAATAAATGGATCGGTGAGCTTTCGTTTTTTACATGTTTTAAATTTTGGATAGCAGCTTCGATTGAATTGAGCATTTCAAGCAGACTTAATCCAACTTGAGGTGAAGCTTGAGGATTCTCCAAAAGAGGGAGTGAGTCATCCAGAAGGCCATAATAATACAAATTATGGATTAGTTTAAATTGAGGCTGAATGTGGGTAGAAAACGGATGTTCAAATAAATCCAGTTGAATGCTATTTACTAAACTGCTCCAACTCGATTTTTTATCAAAGCAAAAGCATTCGTTCCGCTGTTGTTGATTGAGCTCAATTAATGTAAACAGTCCGAATGCGTCATGAAATTGTGTGGAACTTGCACCCCAAAACTCCCGGGGATCACCAATAGGGCTGATATCTAAAATTTTCGTTTCAGATTGGATTTGAACCAGTGCAAAGGCTTGATTTAAATTGTTGTGGAAAACAGCAAGAGGGTAGTTGGTTTTTACAAAGTCAAAATGAGGATGTTGATTAAGTTTTGCATGCTCAAAAAGAAGATCAAATGGATAAAGTGAGCATGTTCTAATCCGCTTTTCAGCCATATACATAATCAAATGATCAACTGAGTCATGTAGTAATGCATTGGTTTTAAAATCGCGAATCAAGAAAATGTCGCAAGCTTGGCCGCACCATGGGTGCAAAATCTCGTCATAGTAAATTTTCTGGTTAAAAAAGCGTTGAGCGTTATATTGCAAACCAAGAATAAATTGCTCGTAATGATCTATCATAATGAAGCATTTTTTTATTTTTCAATTGTAAGCTATCTTAGCTTTAATTTGATTTAAAAGGTAACTGCTTGATGCGCAAATAGTATCACTTCCGCCGAGTGGGTGATGATACGTATATTTGGGATGTACATCGTTTAGTAAAACTCAGTCAAAATTTTAAGATTCAGCAAATCCCTGTAAATGACATTTAGGAGTTAAATGAAGCATATTAATTTCCAAAATCTGCACCGACCACACAGCAAATTATTGAACATCTGCAATTGGTAAATGCTGCGGACTTAAGTTATCCCATTATTTTATGTGCCAGTGGTCGAGTGATGGATGGGATGCATCGAGTCGCAAAAGCATGCATAACCACTCAGTCGCAAATATTAGCCGTTCAATTTGAACAAACCCCAAAGCCTGACTTTATCAATATCGATGCAGATCTTTTGGATTATCATGAAGAATAAAAGTTAACCTACAGATCCAATGCTGTTATCTTGGAGTAGATTCACCAGACTCAAGTAGATCATCATGGCAATGAAAAGAATAAATGTAGTCGGTACATCGGCCACTGGAAAATCAACCTTTTCCAGAGCTTTGGCGGACAAATTAGGACTAAATTATATAGAACTGGATAATCTATTTTGGCTAGATGATTGGCAGGAGTGTCCTGACGAAATCTTTTTTGCACGTATCGGAGCTGAAATTGCTAAAGCGAAAAATGGTTATGTTATTGATGGCAACTATACTCGAACGATTCCTGTTAAATGGTCTGAAATAGATACGGTGATATGGTTAGACCTTCCGTTTCCAGTCAATTTATACCGCTCTGTAAAGCGCGCATTTTCTCGGGCTAAGTCCAAACAAGATCTTTGGCCAGATTCAAATAATCAGGAAAGTTTGTGGCGGATGTTTGGTCGAGATTCCATTGTCTGGTGGATGATTAAGACCCATAAAACGAATCGTGAAAAATATCTAAAGATGATGAATGCACCTGAATATCAACATATTCAATGGATTTGTTTAAAGTCTGCAAATGCAGTTGATGCATTTTTAGAACAATTGGACTCTTATGTTTTTGATGTTTAAGTTTTGATGTTTTATCAATAAAAAAGTGCAGTTAAGTTACAGAAATAATCTTTATACCGCGCTTTGCGACATGCCTAATGTATGGATAGAAAAGAACAAAAGGAAAATAAAATGTTGGCTGAAATAGTTGGTATGGGTCAAGGTAGCATTACTGTAGAGCTCGAAATGATTCCCCGCAAAGGTGAGGCAGTCAAAATCATGTATGGTGCAGACGCAGAGCTTGAGGGGGAAGTAGTCTCTGTCAGTCATTATATTAATCAACATGCCGATCAGCATCGCGTTCGATTAGAAATTCGTCCGTTTAATTATTTAACGACCTCATAATTTTGAGGTCTTTCATACATAAGCATGTTCATAAAAAAGCCCTTCCATGAGAAGGGCTTTTTAGTGTTGATCACATTTATACAGTTAAAGTCCGAAGTAATAAGCCAATAAGCAAATCACTACCGTAATAATAATTAAGGTAATCACTCCACCTGCACCGGGTTTATGGGTTGGATTTGGCGTGTGTGCATGCTGAGGATTTGATTTTCTTTGCTCAGTTTTAAATCCATCCAGAGGAGAGCTTTCGACCAAGGGAGTTAAACGTGCAGTTTTATAGTGATTAGCGACTTTCACAATAAATTTAGCCGTTAAATCTTCAGTTTTTTGAGCAAAATGGTGCAAATTTAACTGTTCTTCAGGTGTATAGATGCTGCCATCTGCATGATAGGGATGCTGAATTTTAGATTGAATGTGGCGGTTTAATGCTTCTAGGCGATACAAGCTGTCATGTGCAAAATCCGCTTGTGCATCCGTTGGCAAGAGTGCAAGTTTTGCGGATTCATTCGATTCGCTGCTTTGATCAGGCTGCGTACCATAATAAGGTGTGCCTAACACCTCCGGTTCAATATAACCTTCCGCAGGTTTTTGTAAAAATAATTCTGCTTCAGTGAAGTTATGAATATCATCCCATTTGGGTGACTGCATATCTGTTTCGATGCGTTTAATGAGTTTATGGTTCAGCTCATAGCGCCAAAAGGTTTCGCGACGAATTTGCAGTTGTTGGGATGCCGGTGCTTCATAGTCATTTTCTGCGTTATACCACTCGGCAAGTTCTTTACCAAAAATCCACGCCTGCTTTTTATTTTGTTCGTGGCTCACAATGAAATGGGCAAAGGGAAGAAGTTCAACGTTAGCATTCGGATTTTGTTCATCATTTAGCAAGCTAGAGCTATGTAAACTTAAGCGTTGTACCCCTTGTTTTTTTAAGCCTTCTAGCCAAATTTGGAAATGTTGAGCTAATAAATGCTGTGATAGCAAATCACGAAAATGGAAACTGTGCTGATCAAAAATGTGGTGATTCAACCAACGTTGAAAACTCAAACCTTGGTTGAGAAATTCATTGCCATAAGTGACGAGTGTGAGCTGTTGTTTCCAGATTGGATCGAGTGCCATAAAGATTGGATCCCATTGATATTGTGTTTATCTTATACTTTTTTTAAAACTTGATGCTAATGCAATTTTAACTTGTGAATGCGCTTCATCATAACGGCTAAAAACTGTTAGAATAAGGGGGTTATATTATTTTTTTAAATTGTTGCTTTGAGAGTTACTATGTCACTGGAAGCCCTGACCACTGAAGCGCTCGCTGCGATTGCAGCAGCAGAGGACCTTGCTACACTCGACCAAGTGCGAGTGCAATTTACAGGGAAGAAAAGCCAGCTCGCGGAACAATCGAAGTCGCTCGGTAAAATGGACCCAGAAGAACGTAAAGTTTTTGGTGCTCAAATTCATGCCGTTCGTGAATCGATTACTGGCGCACTGACTGCTCGTCAAGCTGAATTACAAAAAGCTGCATTAGAACAAAAGCTTGCTAGCGAAACGATTGATATTACTTTACCCGGCCGTGGTCAAACAGTGGGTAGTATTCACCCTGTGACCCAAGTTCAAGAGCGTATTTGCCAATTCTTTACCAAAGCTGGCTTTACTGTTGCGACCGGTCCAGAAGTTGAAGATGATTATCACAACTTTGAAGCATTGAACATTCCGGGGCATCACCCTGCACGTGCAATGCATGACACGTTCTATTTTGATGCGAATCATTTACTTCGTACGCATACCTCAGGCGTGCAAATTCGTACCATGGAAACTAGCCAGCCACCAATCCGTATTGTGTGTCCTGGTCGTGTTTATCGCTGTGACTCGGACCAAACGCATTCGCCAATGTTCCATCAAATCGAAGGTTTGTATGTGGCTGAAAACACCAGCTTTGCAGAACTAAAAGGTTTGTTGGTTAACTTGTTAAATGAATTCTTTGAAAAAGATTTGAAAGTACGTTTCCGTCCATCTTATTTCCCATTTACAGAGCCAAGTGCGGAAGTGGATATCATGGATGAACGTGGTAAATGGTTGGAAGTTTTGGGCTGCGGTATGGTGCATCCAAACGTTTTACAAGCCGCTGGCATCGACCCAGAAAAATACAAAGGCTTTGCCTTCGGTTTAGGTGTAGAGCGTTTTGCCATGTTGCGTTACGGCATTAATGACCTGCGTATGTTCTACCAAAATGATGTGCGTTTCTTACGCCAATTTGCTTAAACAGTTTTATACCTCTCCCTAACCTCTCCTAAAAGGAGAGGGGGTGTCCATCATGACTTAGGGTTCGTCCTCTTTCTTTAAAGGGGCGCTAGAGGGGATTAGAAATTTAGAATTAATAGGTTTTTATACAATGAAAATTAGCGAAAATTGGTTGCGTACATGGGTTAACCCAGCCATTGATAGCGATACACTTTCTGACCAACTGACCATGTTAGGTTTAGAAGTTGATGATTTATCTCCTGCTGCAAAACCATTTACTGGTGTAGTAGTCGGTGAAGTTTTAACAGTGGTTCAACATCCCGATGCTGACCGTTTACGTGTCACTACTGTAAACATCGGTTCAGGCGAGCCGTTACAAATCGTTTGTGGAGCTCCAAACGTACGTGTAGGCATGAAAGCTCCTGTAGCAACCATTGGTGCAGTACTTCCGGGCGATTTCAAAATTAAAAAAGGCAAGCTTCGTGGTGTTGAATCACAAGGCATGCTGTGCGGTGCGTCTGAAATTGATCTTGAAGATAAAATCGACGGTCTATTAGAGCTTCCTGCGGATGCACCTGTGGGCACCAATATCCGTGAATATTTAAGTCTTGATGACCATGTGATTGATATTAGCATCACGCCAAACCGTGGTGACTGCTTCAGTATTCGTGGTATTGCACGTGAAATTGGTGTGATTAATCAACTCCCTGTGACTGCCCCTGAAATTAAAGAAGTTGCTGCAACAATTACTGATGAGAAGAAAGTTGTTGTTGAAACTGATGGTTGCCCACGTTACTTAGGTCGAGTGATCAAAAACGTCAATACCAAAGCACCAACTCCTGAGTGGATGGAGCGTGCATTAGCTCGTGCAGGCATTCGTCAGCACAGTATTTTGGTCGATATTACCAACTACGTTTTAATGGAATTGGGTCAACCTTTACATGCATTCGATGGCGGTAAAGTTGAAGGGGCAGTTCGTGTACGCCAAGCAACAGCAGCAGAAAAGTTAACGTTGTTGAATGAACAAGAAGTTAAATTATCTGAAAACGTGATGGTGATTGCGGATGATCAAAAAGCTTTGGCGATTGCAGGGATCATGGGCGGTCTAAGTTCAGCCGTTTCTGACGATACCACTGAAATTTTCCTTGAGTCGGCGTTCTTTGATCAACTCTATATCGCAGGTCGTGCACGTAGTTTTGGTTTGCATACTGATGCATCTCAGCGTTATGAACGCGGTGTAGACTTTGAATTGCCGATGACGGCAATGCACCGTGCTTCTCAGCTTATCGCTGATTTAGCTGGTGGTGAGTTTGGTCCAATTACTATTGCTGAAAAAGTTGAATTATTACCAAAACGTGAAGCCATTGAACTGAACCAAGCGCAAGTCGATCAACTCCTCGGTTATAAAGTTGAATCTGCATTTATTACCGATGCTTTAACGCGTTTGGGTTGCAATGTCACTGTGAAAGCAGAAGGTGAGTGGACAGTTGTACCGCCATCACACCGTTTTGACATGGCGATTTATCAAGACCTCATCGAAGAAGTGGCACGTATTCACGGTTACGACAATATTCAAATTAGCTTGCCGGTGATTGATGTCAAACTGGCGAAATACCAAGACCAATTTGAATTGGTTCAGTTACGTCAAACTGCAGTGGCTTTGGGTTATCAAGAAGCAATTAGCTTTAGCTTTGCAGATGCGAAACTAGAGAAACAATTGAATCCACAGGTTCAACCACTAGCGCTTGCAAACCCGATTTCTAGCGATCTTGCAGTGATGCGTTCAACCTTATTATCAAGTTTGATCCCATGTGTGCAATACAACGTGAACCGTCAGCAAAATCGTGTTCGTTTCTATGAGCTTGGTCTACGTTTTGATTATCAAGGTGCGAACAGCATTCATGATCTTAAACAGATCCCAACATTTGCACTGGTTGCAACAGGTTCACGTACGACTGAATCTTGGCATGGTAAAGCACAGCCTATGGATTTCTTTGACTTTAAAGGCGATGTAGAGGAGATTTTAAATTCTGCACGTTTAAATGTTGAATATGTACGTTCAGAGCGTACGTGGTTACATCCGGGTCAATCTGCTGAAATCTTAGTCAATGGTCAATCAATTGGTTACTTTGGTCGTTTACACCCATCTTTAGAAGATGAGTTGGATTTGGCGACTACTTGGGTTGCTGAATTAGATCAATCGGCTGTTTTGCAAACTTATGTATCTAATTTTACAGAATTATCACGTTTTCCGTCGGTTCGACGTGATATTGCGCTTTTAATTAGTGATAAGATTAATGTTAGTGAAATTCAGCAACTTATCGAAAAAACCGGCGGTGAGCTTTTAGACGCAGTTTGGTTATTCGATGTGTACACTGGTCAAGGTGTCGAAGAAGGCAAGCGCTCATTGGCATTTGCAATTCAATGGCAACATCCAACACGTACATTAGAAGATGCTGAAATCAAAACCGGTATGGATAACATACTTCAGGTGTTGGAAAACACTTACCAGGCGACATTGAGGGCTTCATGACAGCATTAACAAAAGCAGAAATGGCTGATCATTTAAGTGAGCTCACGAGTTTAAACCGTCGTGAAGCAAAACAAATGGTCGAGTTATTCTTCGATGAGATTAGCCAAGCGCTAATCTCTGGGGAACAAGTTAAACTCTCTGGTTTCGGTAACTTCGAGTTGCGTGATAAACGTCAACGCCCAGGCCGTAACCCGAAAACGGGTGAAGAAATTCCGATTTCTGCCCGTCGTGTAGTGACCTTCCGTGCGGGACAAAAATTCCGTCAACGTGTTGGAAATGAGCAGATCGATTGATCTGCTTTTTTTTGCCTTTGATTTAGGAGGTGCAGTGTTCATCATCTATCGCACAAGTCATGTTGAAGAATATTCGTTTTAAAGTGAGATGATATATTTGAGTTGAGTTGAGTTGAGTTGAGTTGAGTTGAGTTGAGTTGTCGTAGAGATTGATTATGGCTTTCTTTTAGCAAAATCGTCAGTTTTTATTTTTCAATAAGCATGGGTTTAGTATTTTGAATTTAAGCTATTTTTATGAACTAGGCTTTAAAGTTTCAGGCAATAAAAAAGAGAGCCAAAGGGCTCTCTTTTTGTGCTGAATAATCGGTTAGATTATTGAGCTTCAGAAGCAGCAGCAGTAGCTTCAGAAGCAGCAGCAGTAGCTTCAGAAGCAGCAGCAGAAGCTTCAGAAGCAGCAGCTTCAACAGCAGCAGCGTCAGACGCAGCAACTACTTCAGAAGCAGCAGCTTCAGATGCAGCAGCAGGAGCAGCTTCTTCAGTTTTTTTAGCACAACCAACGAAAGCTAAAGTAGTAGCAACTGCAGCAGCAATAGCGATTTTTTTGAATAACATGGCATCACTCTCTAAAATATGAGATTAAAAAATAACCTGCGTTAGTCTGTTGTGTGCTTTTATTATGCCTAATTTGAATAGGTATTAAAAATGCATAGAGCAGTCTAACTGGTCTGCGTGTATGCTATCACTGAGTATTTTGAAATGCTACTAGTGACTTTGAAAAAACCGTGAAAAATAGGTGAAAAACGGCCATTTTTTAACAGAAAATAACAATTAAGAGAAAGTTTTATATTGGCGAAATAGCAAATAAACTACTAAAAAGAATAGGGTTTTTTATAATATATTTTTTATAATCATCAACTTGAAAATAAGTTTACATGGAAATCCATCAAATGTTTCTTTGTGTAACCAAAGTCAACCAAATAAAAAGGCCATCGTTATAGATGGCCTTTTCAGTCAAACATTCAACTTAGTTGGATGCTTTACGTTTCATTTGATCAAAGAAATCATCATTG
Source organism: Acinetobacter sp. YH01020 (assembly GCF_013420275.1). Lineage (NCBI taxonomy): Bacteria > Pseudomonadati > Pseudomonadota > Gammaproteobacteria > Moraxellales > Moraxellaceae > Acinetobacter > Acinetobacter sp. YH01020. Next base: position 23,263 of record NZ_VOYN01000021.1, on the reverse strand, counting down.
GTTTTGGTTTCTTTCATACGATCAAGCAAGAATTCCATCGCTGCAAGTTCGTCTTGTGTATGAAGCAATTTACGTAAAATCCAAACTTTACGTAGGTTATCTTCAGACATTAGGCGCTCTTCACGACGTGTACCTGATTTTTTGATGTTCATCGCAGGGAACACACGTTTTTCAGCAATACGACGGTCTAGGGTAATTTCTTGGTTACCTGTACCTTTGAATTCTTCGTAGATCACTTCATCCATCTTACTGCCAGTTTCAATCAACGCAGTTGAGATAATTGTTAGTGAACCACCTTCTTCAATATTACGTGCCGCACCGAAGAAACGTTTTGGACGTTCTAAAGCATGGGCATCCACACCACCAGTAAGAACTTTACCAGATGAAGGGATTACAGTGTTGTAAGCACGTGCTAAACGAGTAATTGAGTCAAGCAAAATCACTACATCTTTTTTGTGTTCAACAAGACGTTTAGCTTTTTCAATCACCATCTCTGCAACTTGTACGTGACGAGCTGGTGATTCATCGAATGTTGAAGCAACTACTTCACCACGAACAGTACGTTCCATTTCTGTTACTTCTTCAGGACGTTCGTCAATCAGAAGGACAATCAAGAAACATTCAGGATTGTTACGAACAATCGACTGTGCGATGTTTTGTAACAACATGGTTTTACCCGCTTTTGGCGGTGCAACGATAATTGAACGTTGACCTTTACCAATCGGAGCAACCAAGTCAACCACACGCGCAGTTAAGTCTTCTGTTGTACCATTACCTAATTCCATTACCAATTGTTCGGTTGGAAATAAAGGTGTTAAGTTTTCGAAAAGAATCTTATTACGTGAGTTTTCTGGTGTGTCGTAGTTAATTTGATTAACTTTTAATAATGCAAAGTAACGTTCGCCTTCTTTAGGTGGACGAATCGTACCTGTAATAGTGTCACCAGTACGAAGGTTGAAGCGACGGATTTGTGATGGGCTCACATAGATATCGTCAGGGCCGGCTAGGTAAGAACCCGCTGCAGAGCGTAAGAAACCAAAGCCGTCCGACAGAATTTCTAGAACGCCATCACCAAAAATCTCTTCGCCGTTCATTGCGTGGCGCTTTAAGATGGCAAAAATAATATCTTGCTTACGGTTACGAGCCATTCCTTCGAGGCCCATAAACTCGGCAATCTTGATGAGTTCGCCAATCGGTTTTTTCTTGAGTTCGGTTAAGTTCATAGGTGGTCAGATAGAATCTAAAATTCTGAGGTACAGGTTGGAAAAGGGAGCAACAAATGTGCCGCGATCATGCAAGAAACGATAGCAATTGGTTTGCACAAAACAATTCAGAGATCTGATTCGTTATATGAAGAGAGATGTGAAAAACAATTCTGTTGCCGAGCGGCATTTTATGTGTTGTGTTGTAAGAAAATGACAGGATTTGAGATCCTTAATTTCTTGAGTAAACAATATAAGAGAGAACACAGCATTTGTCAATTTATCAACCAAAAAAATACGCTGTGTAAAACAGCGTATTTTCGAGTGTTTTTATCGAAAAAATATTAGATGTTTTCTTCGATGAAAGCTGTCAATTTAGATTTTGGTGCTGCACCGACTTGGGTTGCTACAACTTCGCCGTTTTTAAACATTAATAATGCAGGAATGTTACGGATGTTGTAGTTTACAGCTGTTTGTTCGCAAGAAGTTACGTCTACTTTAACGATTTTAACTTTGCCTTCAAACTCAGTTGAAAGTACTTCAAGTACAGGTGCAATGGCTTTACAAGGAGCACACCAACCTGCCCAGAAATCTACAAGTACAGGAGTATCAGACTCTAGTACATCGGCTTGGAAGTTTTCATCAGTTGTATTTACGATATTGCCAGACATGGATTTTGCTCCGGAATTAATTTTTAAGTTGACTCTATGTTTATAAGTATTACATAGCCAACTATAACAATGTAGGGGGTTATGTAAATTTTCGACCTGAATGGCGAGTTTGTCTAATGGATGATCACGATGCCGATGATCGTGTATGACTATCATTGCTTCAGATAAAAAATCGATAAGTTCAGCCCGAACTACTCATAAATGGCTTTTAAATTGCATGTATGTGAATTAATCTAAGCACAATTCTGAACAGGTTTTTTTGAATAATGTCTGATTTTTTGATTGATGAAGAATTACTTGCTGCTATCGATATGGGATCGAACAGCTTCCACTTGGCTATCGCACGCGTAGACCATGGTGAAGTGAAAAAAGTTGCATCAATGTCAGAAAAAGTACAGCTTGCCGCAGGTCTAGACGAAAATAAAAATTTGACTGAAGCCGCACAGCAACGAGGCTTAGCCTGCCTAGCACGTTTTGTGGGGCGTTTAAATCCTGTACAAGCTAACCGTTTACGTATTGTGGCGACTAATGCCTTGCGTCAAGCAAAAAATGGTCATGAATTTATTCAAAAAGCCGCTGAAATTTTACCAAAACCAATTGAAATCATTGCTGGTCGTGAAGAAGCGCGTCTAATTTATTTAGGGGTTTCACATACTATGGCAAATAGTGGTCGCCGCCTTGTGATTGATATCGGTGGGGGTTCAACAGAGTTGATTATTGGTGAAGAGTTTGAACCGATTCATACAGAATCTGTGCAAATGGGCTGTGTCGCTTTTACCAAAGCGTTTTTTGCTGATGGTGAAATTAACCTGAAAAATTTTGATAAAGCGGTAAATGCTGCTCGCAAAGAAATCGCAGGCATTGCCAACACTTATAAAGCTGCGGGCTGGGATACTGTTGTCGGTTCAAGTGGCACGATCAAAGCATGTCGTCAGATTTGTGTCAATATGGGCTGGAGCAACGATCAGGAAGAACTGACACGTGACGGTTTATTTAAACTCAAAGATAAATTGCTTAAATATAAGCATGTCAATGAAATGGAATTTGATGGTCTAAAAGAAGACCGTCGAGCAGTTTTGCCAGCCGGCATTGCCATTTTGTATGCAGTCTTTGATGTGCTGAATATCGATAAATTGGTTTATTCTGATGGCGCGTTACGTGAAGGCGTGATGTACGACCTATTGGGACGTTTCCAACATGAAGATGTTCGTGACCGTTCTGTACATGCGTTGATGGGTCGCTACAACGCAGATATGAAACAAGCTGAACGTGTGGTAAATACCGCTCAACAACTGTTTAATGGTGTGGCGACCGCACTGAATTTGACCAGTGATGACAGTGATTTACTGCGTCGTGCAGCGTATTTGCATGAAATTGGCTTAGCGATCAGTCATAGTGGTTACCATCGTCATGGTGCTTATTTACTGCAACATTCGGATATTCCGGGTTTCTCACAAATTGATCAAAACCATTTGTCGCATTTAGTGGCGCATCATCGTCGTAAGTTACGTAGTGACGCGCGCATTGATGTGATGAAAGTCGGTGGTAACAAACTTGTTTACTTATGTCTATTGCTTCGTTTAGCAGTTTTATTAAATCATAGTCGCAGCGATGAGATGCTTCCTGCCATTGAATTAAGCGTGGACAATGCGCAACAATGGCAACTTAGTGTTTCTGGTGATGCCAAACAGTGGCCTTTGTTGGTTGCAGACTTGCATGATGAGCAGGTGCAATTTAAGCATTGGGATATTGAACTGAATATCCAGTCGGAACAATTTATCAATTAACAGACCAGTTAAGTTAGGGATAATGATCGACCTATGAAAAATAAAGCAGCTCAATCTAAAGCCTGGACTACGGTTCAGATCGCACGTCATCCTGAACGTCCGCAGTTTTTGGATTATGTTGGCGAAATTTTTACAGAGTTCGATGCTTTGCACGGTGACCGCCTATTTGGTGATGACGGCGCGATGATTGGTGGTTTGGCTCGTTTAGATGGTCAGCCTGTGATGATTGTAGGTCAGCACCGTGGTCGTAGTACACGTGAAAAATTACAACATAATTTTGGTATGAGTAACCCCGAAGGTTACCGTAAAGCACAGCGTTTATTGGATATGGCCGAGCGTTTTAATCTGCCAGTCTTTACCTTTATTGATACCATGGGTGCGTACCCAGGTGTGGGTGCAGAAGAGCGTGGTCAGGCCGAAGCGATTGCAACTAGCTTAGCTCAGCTTTCTTCACTTAAAGTGCCTGTAGTGGCAACGGTATTGGGTGAAGGTGGTTCGGGTGGTGCGCTCGGTATTGGCGTAGCTGACCGTGTGATTATGCTATCTCACAGTATTTATTCAGTAATTTCACCGGAAGGCTGTGCATCTATTTTGTGGAAAACTGCAGAAAAAGCAGAGCAAGCAAGTGAAGCATTAGCATTGACGGCAGATAAATTGCAGAAGATGGGCATTGTGGAATACGTGGTGGATGAAGCGGAAGGCGCACATTTAAACCCTGAAAAAGTCATGCAGGATTTGAAAGTGGTCTTGAAGCAAGCTCTAGAAGAACTGCAACCAATGGATGCAAACGAACGATGCGAAGCGCGTTACCAGCGTTTAATGAAGTTTGGCAGCGACAATTTAGGGCTGATTGCTTAAGTCAAATTCAGGCGCTGCCTGAGCAAAGCCGATTTTTAATAGGATGTAGTGGTGGCATGGACTCCATGTTGCTGCTGCATCTTATGTCGTTTTTGTGCCCTGAAAAGATACGGGTGATTTATATTGATCACCAATTACAAGCGTGTAGTCATGCTTGGGGCGAATTTGTACGTGCTCAATGTAAAGCGCTGAATTTGCCATTCATCATACAAAAAGTTCAGGTTGCGCAAGGTAATCTTGAAAATCAAGCACGCTCGGCCCGCTATCAAGCCTTTGCCCAACATTTACAAGCAGATGAAATATTGGTACTCGCACATCATCAGCAAGATCAGGCGGAGACATTGATGTTGCGGCTACTTTCAGGTACTGGTGTCCATGGCCTTGCTGCGATGAAAAAATTCGATGTACGTGAAGATTTTACATTATGGCGTCCGCTATTGGATCTTTCACGTGAGCAAATTTGCCAATGGGCAGCACAGCTACATGTGCAAAATATTCAAGATCTCACCAATTTTGATACTGACTATGACCGCGCGTGGAGTCGTGAAATTTTGTGGCCATTACTCAGTGAGCGATTTCCTAAAATGCAGCAAGCTCTGAGCCGAACCAGTTACTTGATGCAAGATGCTGATGAAATTTTATATGAGGTGTTGCAGCAAGATTTAGCGGCCTGTGGTTCATCGCAAATGTTATCTTTGGCTGCTTTACAACAGCTCAGTCAGGCACGTCAGCGTCAGTTGTTATCGCACTGGATGAAAGGTGAGGGGCAATATCGTCCAAGTTTTGAAATGGTACAGCGTTTATTTTCAGAAGTGATTGGCTCACGCGAAGACTCGCAAGCGGCATTACACTGGAATGGATTTTATTATCTGCGCTTTCAACAGCAACTTCATCGGATTGCCAAAGCGGAATATCTGCCAACTAAACCCATTCAAGAGGTTGAGGTTGTAACTTGTGTTGTAGGTCAGTGCCTCAAGTTGCCTGCCGGTCATTTTGTAATTCAACCCTCAGAGGTTGGCTTATCACCAGAATTATTGGGGCAGCAACTCCAGATTCGCCCACGTCTTGGCGGAGAAAAAATTCATTTATATGGTCGTGTTGGAAGTTGGCCGTTGAAAAAAGCCATTCAGCAGGCGCAAATTTTTCCATGGCGACGTCATACTATTCAAATATTAAGCCGAGATAATGTTATGCTAGGCGTCTTTACGCCTCAGGGCTTTTGGTTGGCGCAGTCTGAATTTTGTACTCAAGCTGGCTGGCAACCAACATTATCTCTTAACGCTAAATCTGCAATATCGGATCTTCAATCATGAGCGCAATTCTAAATTGTAATATCAGTTTCATTGGTGGTGGCAACATGGCACAGGCTTTAATTGGTGGCCTGATTGCACGTGGTGTCCCGACTACACGTATTACAGTTTCAGATCCCGTAGAAAAAGTACGTGAGCTTCTGGCTGAAAAAGATTTGCATGTGACGGATGATAATGTTGTAGCAATTCGAGATGCGGATATTGTTCTTTTTGCCGTTAAACCTCAGGTGTTGGCAGAAGTTTTGGCACCATTACAAGGTTTGCTAGAAGGGAAGTTGGTGATTTCAATTGTTGCAGGTGCAGAAATTGCAACGATTTCAAAACTATTAGGCACAGAGCGTATTGTTCGTGTCATGCCAAATACACCGGCTTTAGTTCAAACCGGTGCGCATGGCTTATATGCAGGTGAAGCGGTTTCGGCTGAAGATCGTGATCTTGCAAGTCAAGTTTTGGCTTCAACTGGCTTAACACTTTGGGTAAACTCAGAAGCGCAAATTGATGCGGTAACAGCTGTTTCTGGCTCAGGTCCTGCATACTTTTTCTATATGATGGAAAGTATGATCCGTGCAGGTAAAAACATGGGCTTGGATGAAAAAGTAGCTACAGCATTAACCTTGCAAACTGCATTAGGTGCCGCACAAATGGCAATTACCAGTGCCAACAGTCCTGCGGAGTTACGTAAAAATGTAACCTCTCCAAACGGCACCACACAAGCTGCGATTGAAGTATTTGATCGTGCTCAAATTTCACAAAATATTCAGGCCGCATTAGCCGCAGCGCAAAAGCGTAGCCAAGAGTTGGCCCAAGTGTTAAGTGAAAGCACTAAATAATTCGATTAGATTTAGGAAAGTTCAAGTATGGGCTCTGCTCAAATTTTTGGAATCATTATTAACGTTGCAATTTTGCTCGTATTTTTCCGTTTTTTAATGCAGCTTGCTGCCGTGAGTCCATATAACCCTGTGGTTTTGGCAACAGCAAAAGCAACAAAAATTGTCGATATCTTTAGCCGAATTTTCCCAACTTTGGCCAAAGGTCGAGTGAATACTGCAGCTTTGGTGTTGGTGGTGATTCTGTATTTGTTAAAAATGTTTGGTTTGATGTATTTGTCTGGCGTGGCAGTGAATAGTCCATTCCATCTGATCATTATGACCTTTGTGACCATGATTCAGGATTTAATCCGTTTCTGTCGTTACTTAATTATTGCATCGATTATTTTGAGTTGGGTCGTGATGTTTAGCCAGTCACGTTCGCCTTATATTGAAGTGGTTCAAGAATTGGCAGAACCGCTACTTGCACCATTCCGTCGTATTCTTCCAAATATGGGGATGATTGACTTGTCACCAATTTTTGCGATTTTGGCATTGTTGGTTGCGGAAACCATTATGAAGCAAGTCGCAATTGCATTATTGACTGGTCTTTAATCTGAGCTAAGACGAGTTAAATTAAAAAGGACGCCGAGGCGTCCTTTTTTTGTGGATTTAATATGAGGTGTAAAACAAGATATTTATACTAACTAATAAACATCTCACCTCCATCCAACCTTCCTCCTAGAGGGAGAAAGGCGTGAATGAATTAGTGTGCTTCGTCCCAGTTATTACCTTGACCGACTTCCACAATCAGTGGAACGGAAATTTTCAACACAGATTGCATCACTTCAGTCAGTTGGGCAGAGAGTTCGTCGGCAATTGCAGCATCAACTTCAAACACCAATTCATCGTGTACTTGCAGTAACATTTTGGCTTGATCTTTCGGTAAGATTTTATCGACTGCAATCATAGCCAATTTAATAATATCTGCCGCAGAACCTTGTAGCGGCGCATTAATCGCTGCACGTTCAGCGCCTTGTTTCACCATTTTGTTGTTCGCCATAATGTCCGGTGTATACAGACGACGACCTAAAATGGTTTCCACAAAACCTTGTTCACGTGCGACTTGGCGAGTACGTTCCATATATTCCAAAACACCAGGGTAGCGTTGGAAGTATTTACCAATATAGTTACGCGACTCTTCTCGAGTGAAACCCAACTGACGGGTCAAACCAAATTCAGACATACCATAGAGCAGGCCGAAGTTCACCGCTTTGGCTTGACGACGTTGGTTGCTGGTCACTTCATCGAGTGGAATGCCCAAAACTTCTGCCGCAGTACGTTTATGTACATCTTGCCCATGATTGAAGGCATCGACCAATGCATGATCTTGCGAGAAATGCGCCATTAAACGTAATTCGATTTGCGAATAATCGGCTGCCAATAAAATGCGACCTTCAGGTGCAATAAAGGCTTTACGGATTTGACGTCCAATATCTTCACGGACAGGAATGTTTTGCAAGTTTGGATCTGTGGATGACAAACGACCTGTAGCCGTTAACGCTTGGTGGTAACTGGTATGCACACGATGTGTGTCATTATTCACTTGTTTTAACAGACCATCGGTATAAGTGCTTTTCAGTTTAGAGAGACCACGATATTCCAAAATTAAATCAGTAATCGGATGGTCGATTTTTTCTAACACACTTTCACTGGTACTGTACTGACCTGTAGAAGTTTTCTTACCGCCTTTTAAACCTAATTTATCAAACAGAATCTCACCCACTTGTTTTGGTGAGCTGACATTGAAGCTTTGACCCGCAAGATCGGTAATTTCTGTTTCTAAATTTTGAATGGTATTGGCAAATTCCACACCGAGTTGGTCGAGGAAGTTCATATCCAATTCAATGCCGTTTTCTTCCATAGAGGTTAGAACACGAGCAACAGGCATTTCAATATTGTGCAAAATATTGATCAGCTCCGGGTGAGCTTGTAACTTCTTATCGAGTACTTCATATAGACGATAGGTCACATGGGCATCTTCTGCGGCATAATGGGCTGCCGTTTCAAGCTCAATTTGGTTAAAGGTTTTTTGTTTTGCACCTTTGCCCGCCACTTGTTCGAACGTCGTTGTGAGATGACTTAAATACAAACGTGCGACGTCATCCATTCCATGACGAGTTGCCACAGAGTTAAGGACATAAGAGGCCAACATGGTATCGAAATACCAACCTGCCAAATGAATGCCATGATTTTCTAAGACATGTGCATCATATTTGAGATGATGACCAATTTTTTGTACGTCATTATCTTCAAGTAAAGGTTTGAGTTGATTCAGGATCGTGTCGCGATCAAGTTGTTGAGGCGCACCTTCATAATCATGCGCAAGCGGCACGTAATAGGCATCATGTGCATCTAAAGCCACTGAGAAACCCACAATCTGTGCCACGCGGTAGTCGAGGCTAGTGGTTTCAGTATCAAAGGCAAAACGCTTTTCAGTATTTAGACGTTTAAATAACACATCCCAATCTTCTTGAGTCAATACCGTGTGATAACGTGCTTCACCAAGTAAGTCATCAACACTGGTTTTGTCCGCTTGATCTTCAACTTCAGGTGCATTGGCTACAGTCGCCTTGGTGTTGATGGCTTTGGCTGTTTGTTTGTAGGTTGCACCATTGGGGTTGTTCGGATGATCTAAAGACTGCAGTTGGTTACGGAATTCTAGTTCCGTATATAAATCACGCAGTGCTGGAATATTTGGGTCGGCAAGTTTCAAATCTTCGTATTTAAGGCCCATGTCGAGGTCACAAACGATGCTCGCCAATTGGTGATCAAGAGCAATCCCTTCGACATTGTCTTTAATGTTTTGACCGACTTTACCTTTAATACTGTCGACATTTTCTAAAATGCCGCCAATCGAGCCGTACTCGGTTAAAAGTTTCGCTGCCGTTTTTGCGCCAACACCGGGTACACCACGGATACCATCAGAGGCATCGCCCATCAGCGTGAGGTAGTCAATGATTTGATTCGGCCACACCCCAAATTTTTCAAAAACACCTTGAACGTCCATCGGTTTGTCTTTGAAGCTGTCTTCTAAAGTGACACGCTCAGTAACGAGCTGCGCCATGTCTTTGTCACCAGTGGAGATCAAAACTTGATGACCGGCTGCTTCAGCGCGCTTGGCTAATGTACCGATAATGTCATCGGCTTCAGCACCTGGCAACATATGTAGTGGAATCCCTAGAGCACGAATTAACGCATGAAGATATGGAATTTGTTGTGATAATTCTTCAGGCATGCTTGGACGGTCACCCTTATAAATTGGGGACAATTCATGACGGAAGGTTGGTTCAGGTGTATCGAAAATAACGGCCATGTGCGTCGGTTGGATACGACGCATTAATTTTTGGATGGCAGAAATGGCACCTCGGATTGCATTGGTATGCAAACCGGTTGAAGTGGTTAATGGTGGCAGTGCATGGTAAGCACGAAATAAAAAGTATGAGCCATCGACCAAGACAAATGGTGGCATTGATAATTTCCTAATCCTAAAAACGGTTTTATTGTACGTGATTTTTTGCCCGTACGCTGAGTCTAGATTGTATATGTAACTTACCGAATCACTGATGAATAGTTTTAATCCATCGGTCAGGCTCATGTATCATCAAAACATTCAGGAAAATGACGAAGCAGGTATGCTGAAACAGAATAATGAAATCAAGATGATTTGGTTGATGACGTTGATCTTGGTAGGGATCGGGGCATGGTACTTAGATGTCCGTATCCTGAGTTATATCAGTGGCATCGGTTTTATGCTCAGTGTGATGAATTATGTCGATGATTTACAGCACGGCGCTGATGCACTGAGCTCATCAAAACAACTATTTCAATTGACATCAAAGGTTCCATTATATATTGCATCGCTACTAACTGTTGTCGGACTGTTAACAGAATTGGGATACTTGGTTGCGATCGGGATTAGCCTGTGGGTTTATTTTTTTCTGTGTTGGCTGAAACGATTAGAACGTCAGCTGCATCTATTGCAAGGACGTGAGCTTCAGTCGCAGTCCAGTCAAACGGCTACTTCAATATCAGCGTCGACAATAGACCGTCCTGAAAATTTTGATTCTGACGATACACCATCTGTACATCCCGAGACGGCAATCGGTACAGTTAGACATCAGGCAACATTCAATTCAACGCCTTCTAATACACCATCCAAGTCTGCGCCAAATCTATCTAGTCAAATTCAGCAATGGCTTTTCCAAGGCAATCCCGTGTTAAAAGTGGCGGTACTGGTCTTGGTGATTGGCGTGGTGCTATTACTCAGATTTGCCACAGAGCATTGGCAACTTAGCTTGGCCATGAAGCTGTTGATTGTGAGTTTGATCAGTGCTGGTGTTGTCGGACTAGGATATTGGCTGCAAGCCAAAAATCGAAGTTTTGCCTTGGCGCTAGAAGGTTTGGGTCTTGCAGCGCTGTTTTTGACCTTATTTTTTGCCTATTACAATGCCGTGATTGCGGGCTTTGGCATAGCCTGTGTACTGTATGCAGTGCTTATGGCATTGACGATTTGGCTCAGTTTGAAACAACAGTCAGTTGAACTGGCGATCATGGCAATGCTGATCGCCTATCTTGCGCCATTTACCTTGCCTGTTCGTGATGCAACTGCAACGGAATTTATTGCCTATTATCTTGTGATTAATATTGCTGTTGCAGTCATGAGTACTTTAAGACCGTGGAAATATCTGAATCAAATCGCATTTTTGATGACGGTGATTATGGGTGGTGGATATGCTTTTTACCACGGATACACCACCGAACGTCAGATGATGAGCGTGCTGGTTTTAGCCCACGCTGCGATTTTTATTTGGCTCGGTTTTCGTTTTAGCCAGTTATTGGCGAAACAAGATCTTGCGCATTTTCAGCTTAAACCTGCCTTGGATATTGCACTGATTTTTGCCGCACCAGTGCTTGCTTATCTAGCATTGTATTTGATGTATTTTGAGGAAACGGTATGGCAGGCGGGGTATAGCTTGCTATTCGCAGCGCTTTTTGCCGTACTGTATATCATCAGTAAACGTAGTGCTGTGATCCCACTGATTGCACAAAGTTATTTGAGTTTGACCTTAATATTCTTGGCATTGATTCCACCGATAGTATTGAAAGAGCAGTGGAGTGTGGTTGGTTGGGCAGTTGAAGGTGCGTTGATATTTATATACGCCCTATACAAGCAGTCCAATATCAGCCGTTATTTAGGCATGGCGCTCTTGGTGATGGCGGGTTGTTCAAGTCTGTACTATTTGGTTCAACTGCCACATTTCCCTGCACAGATGTATTGGGGCGTGTGTTTAAGCTATTTGGTGGCCATTATCGTGACGCATGCTGTTCCTGCATTTCATAAACAGCTTTCAAGTTCGAGTATTGCCTTTCAATGTGTGCAAATGCTCTCAGCAACCACCATGTTCATCATGTTGCTCTTAGATTGGCTGCAGACTAGCCATCAATTGGCCTTGAGTCTATTGATCGTTAGTGTGGCTTATCTGGTGGTGAATGAAGGCTTGTTAAAACGAAAAGCTTCGTGGAGTTGGTCCATCATTAAGTGGACGGGTCTAGTGCCTGTTTATGTGATGGGGCTGTACCAAGTTATTTCAGTGAGTGAGAACGGTCAGTTACTTTGGCATTCAACGATGGCGCAGATTTATTTTGCATTCGCTGGGCTGAGCTTGACGCTGCTTTGGCTACGACCATTACTCGGTGTGCTTGAAGAGAAAGAATGGGTCAGTTTCGGAATTTTGAGCAGCTTGGCCTGGACCAGTCTGACGCTGATACCCAGTATGCCGTATATCAGTGTGGTAATTTTGCCGCTGATATTTTGTGCATGGTGTTATTGGCAAGCGCAGCAACCGGCCTGGAAAATGTTTTGGCAAGCGCGTAGCAGTTTGTTTTTGGCTTTAAGTTGGATCATTAGTTCGCAATTATTTAGTCAGCAGGCCTTTGTGGGATATGTCTTGCCGATACTGAATCCTTTTGATGCAGTGAGTTTGCTGTTGTTAGCGGCTTTTTTATGGATGTTGAATCAACAGTTAAAAGCCGGTTTAGATCGTAGCTTGGCTGCCGTGTTGAGTGTTCTTGGGCTACTTTGGTTAAGTAGCTACGTTGTGCTCCGCGCCTTATATATATATCTGGATACGCCTTATAACAGTTTAGACATTTGGAGCGATGCGACCATTCAGCTGAGTTTTACTATGCTGTGGGTGTTATTGGCTTTGGTGAGTATGCGCTTTGCCACTCAGCGCCAATTACGTTCAGTTTGGCTACTTGGTGGCAGTATTTTGGTCTTGGTGACGTTGAAATTGGTCTTGCTGGATTTATCTCATGTCGGCACTCTCATGCGAGTGATTTCATTTATGGCCGCAGGTTTTGCCATGCTTTTGATCGCCTATATTGCGCCCATGCCGAATGACAAGATTGAACCATGATGAAATTTTTAACGGTACTAGATCACTAAGCCGTATAGGTCGATGGCTATAAAAAGTGGATGATAAAAAAGCCCTGCACATTTGATGATATGCAGGGCTTTTTATATCAAGTCGATAGACCATTATTTGAGTTGAGGTTCTCGTTGGATCTCTTGTGCATTGGCATATTGATCGACGTCGGCATCGCTTGCTTGTGTAGAAAGCGGGTGGTCAACAAAACCCATTTTCGGGACTGGGATTTCAATTTTATTTTCGACAAAGGCATTACGAATCCGTTCCTGCATTTCATCACGGACTTTCAGGAAATTCTCTCTTTGACACCAAATAGCAAAAAGCAGCTCAATGGAAGATTCACGAAAGGCAGTGACGGTCACGGCAGGTTTAGGATCGGCCAAGACCAATGGATATTTACTAACGGCATCTAATAGAACTTCACGGACTTTGATGATGTCTTCATGAAAGTTAATTGCAAGGGTAATTGGAATACGCCGTATTGGAAACTTAGACAGGTTATGTACAGGTGCCCGAATCAGTTGTTCATTCGGCAAACGGACATAGACATTGTCCTGCGTGAGTAATTTGACCGACAGTAAATCAATCGAGATTACTTCACCTTCAATGGTATGCCCACGAATCAGTGTCAATTGAATGGTATCACCAACTTCAAAAGAACCTTCACCGATCAAGAACATCCCGCTGATCAGGTTGGATGCGGACGTTTGCGAGGCAAAACCCAGTGCGACCGTTAAAATACCTGCTGCACCCAAGAAGACGCTGAGTTTAAAGCCGGCTTCTTTTAAACTGGCCATCACAAAGATGATAAAGATGAAATAGAAAATCCCGCGACGCCAAACCAACTGTTGATGGGCATTGAAACGCATACCCACAGTACGAATAAAGGTATTCGAGATAAAACGTGCAATCAAAAAGCCGATGACTGCCAGTAAAACAGCCACCAATAATTCCGTCAGCCGATCGGTATTAAGATTGGCGACCATTCCTTTTAGGCTGCTGGTAATTTCTGTCGAAATATTTAAATCTGCCATGGCTCGCCCTTAGAAAAATGAATCAAACATATTGAACAGCACATTGGCTGACTCGCGTGGCGGATGCAGATAAATCACGTCACCTGCTTGTGGCGGTGTACGGTTTTCAATTTTGACCCGCGGCGGTTTGTCATGACCTTCATGCACGACTCGAATTTGTGAAGTCCATAAACGTCCTGTACTTTCACTATAAAATAATGGCAAAGCCGGTACAGGGACATTCATACGGTCAAAACGAATCTGTTGATTACTCACGTTATGAAACTCAATAGGGGTTACTGCACGAAAAGCACGAGGTTTGAGTTGTTTGAGTTCTGTACGACCATCGACTGCCGTGGCATAGCAAATTTCACCCATTCGATGATTCGGACCAAACCAGGTATCTTTTGGTAGAATAACAGGTATATCAAACAAGGGTTCTCTAAGACCTTCGACAAAACCAGCAATCCAAAGCGGTGTGCTGATATATAGCGTTCCGCGCTGTCCGGCTGGAATATAAATCGGATCGACCGGTTTAATCACCACAGACCGATCTGCCAAACGTGGCATGATTTGAATTTTGTCATGTGTTTGGCGGAACATATAGCGTTCCATTTTAATGGGCTGTGGAAAACCAAATTCAGGGTCTTGTATCGGATGCCATTGTTGCTCATAGTCAAACTGAAAGGTTGGGCGATGGTATTCCATACGCCACTCTTGCATGCCGCGCGTCACACGGAACAATAAAGACCCAAACTGCCAACTGCGCGGGTGATTCAGTTCAAATTGATATTCCCCCCACCATTTACGTTTTGGGGATTCCTTTTCAGTCAAATCATTTTCTAATGGCAATGCGTATATCCCTTGTCCTGATAAATCCTAAAAACAGACTTCACGCTGTCAGATGCTTAGAGTACACTCAAAACAACTTTTTTCATCATTATAATGCGTGATGCAAGTACTTAAACAATTACAAATACCATATAGTTTTGCCAAACGTCATGGCGTATTGCTTCGATATGAGGGTGATCAAGCTTTTATTGTGCGTCGTGACAGCACGCCACTGTTGGCTTTACAAGAAGCACGTCGCTTTTTAGGGCATCCTGCACAATATCAATTATGTAGTGAGCAAGAGTTTAATCAATTACTCAGTGCAAGCTTTGCCGGAGACACCGGTGAGTCTCAACAAGTTGCAGCGGGTCTGGAAGATCATCCTGATTTACTCAGCCTTGCGGACTCTGTGCCAGAAGCTGAAGATCTGATGGATCAGGAAGATGATGCACCGATTGTACGCTTAATCAATGCCTTATTGTCGGAAGCGATCCGTGTCGGTGCTTCGGATATTCATATCGAATCCTTTGAAAAAAAGCTGTCTGTCCGCTTACGTGTCGATGGTCAGTTACGTGAAATTGTGCAGCCACGTCGTGAACTTGCGCCACTGTTGGTGTCACGTATCAAAGTCATGGCCAAACTCGATATTGCAGAAAAGCGAATTCCACAAGATGGTCGTATTTCACTACGTTTGGCGGGCCGTGAAGTCGATGTTCGTGTATCAACCTTACCTTCTTCGTATGGTGAACGTGTGGTGATGCGTTTACTCGATAAACAAGCTGGGCGTTTAAACATGACCCATTTGGGCTTGATGCAGCATGACTATGATCGATTGAAACAACTGGTACATCGTCCGCATGGCATTATTTTGGTTACGGGACCAACGGGTTCGGGTAAAACCACCACCTTATATGCGGCATTGTCTGATCTAAATGATGGTTCAAAAAATATTTTGACTGCGGAAGATCCAATTGAGTATCAACTTGAAGGGATCGGGCAGACGCAGGTCAATACCAAAGTGGATATGACCTTTGCTCGTGCATTAAAAGCCATGCTTCGCCAAGACCCAGATGTAGTGATGGTCGGGGAGATTCGTGATTTAGAAACTGCTGAAATTGCAGTACAAGCATCATTAACAGGCCACTTGGTACTTTCAACGCTGCATACCAATACAGCAATCGGTGCGGTGACCCGTCTTAAAGACATGGGGATTGAACCCTTTCTACTTTCAAGCTCATTGATCGGTGTGGTGGCGCAGCGTTTGGTTCGAACCTTGTGCCGTCACTGTGCGACTTGGCATGATGCCGATGATTTTGAAAAAGACTTATTTAAGCATCTCGATGCATCGGCCGAATTAAAATTGCCACAACCTAAAGGCTGCGAACAATGCTCGCATACTGGATTTACAGGGCGTACCGCAATTTATGAAATCGTCCCGATTGATGAGCAAACACGTCGCCTCATTCATGGTAATGCTGCTGAGTTTGAGTTGGAAAATCATGTACGTGCAAATGCGGGTTCAATTCGTGATGATGGATTGCGTAAAGTTTTGGCAGGTAAAACCACGATAGAAGAAGTTTTACGTGTAACCAATGAAGCCGCGGAGTGATGAGAGAAATATTCATTTTTTTCATCACTAATAGCTGAGAGTGCTGTTTACTTTACCTCATTAAAATCGTGGAACATTGATTAAGCATTAATCGTGGAACGAAATAAAGCATTAAAAAAGCCCAATTGGTGATGATTGGTCTTTTTTTTGCTTAAGTTGTATTAGCTCACATTTAACCTGACAATCTTAAGCAAATATCAGCTCAAGTTTGAGCCGGCACACTATGCAACAAAGCCTATTCAAATTCAGGATATACGAAATTATATTTTCCTGTTTTCAAGCGTTCCACTATTGCATAAGGATTTATAACTACACCTATTTCTGCCTTTTGGTTTTCGCCTATCAAACTTCCGACATCTATAAAATCCTTATTAATATGCCACACATAACAATTATTAGATATTCTGATTATTTCCTCACCTGGTCCTGCACCATAATCATTGGTATCTCTAAACAATATTTTAGTGATATCACCTACTTCGGCTGAATTACCAACTTTCTCCCATAGTTTCATTTTGATACCAGATTTAGTAACGCAATGTGAATAAAACTCTACTTCACCATTCACAATATCCGATATATTCGGCGTGATATCATGTGAATAAACTTTCTTAAATGCTCTGATAACATCACTATTTAATTGAGTTGAATCAAAGGCAATAAGTTGGAAGTATTTTTTTCTTCTATTATCTAATTTAACAGAAAACACATCGCCAATTTTTGTGATTACTCTAGCCATTATTTAATCCTGTATTTTTTCCAATATTTTGTGGAAAAAATTTAATCATATCCCATTTAGCATACATCTCTTATGTGAAATTGGACTTAGCGTGCAATCATCAAAAAGGCTGATATGCAAATACATATCAGCCTTTTTATTTTTTGAACATTCAGCGATAAAAATTAAACAATCACATTCAGCGTCACATCAATATTGCCACGTGTCGCATTTGAATATGGGCAAACAATATGTGCAGCATCAACCAGTTTTTGCGCCTCACTTTGCTCTAGACCTTCCAAATGAATATTTAAAGTCACTTGAATGCCAAAACCTGTTGGAATAGGACCGATACCGACATCACCTTCCACATACACATCAGGTGTGATGTTTAAATGATCACGGTTAGCCACAAATTTCATAGCACCTAAGAAACATGCAGAATAACTCGCAGCAAAAAGCTGTTCAGGGTTTATCCCGCCGCCTGCGCCACCCATTTCCGTAGGCACTTTCAGTTGAATATCTAATATACCGTCAGATGAAGTTGCTCGGCTATCACGGCCGCTAGCTGCTTTTGCATGTGCTGTATATACCACTTTTTCTAAGGACATTTTTTATTCTCTGCATATGTTGGAGGGAGTGACTATCCTGTCTGAAAATGGATAAAGAATAAGCAGGGATTGTGTAAAGCGCTAAAGTATAACTTTAAAGTGCGGAGGCGAAATGTTAGAAGTGAAGAGGGGGGTGTTCATTGACGGCTAGGCCCATCAATGAATAATACTTTGATTAAACTTACCAAAGTTCAGCAATTTTCTTCATCAATTCAGCACGAATGGGCGCGGTTGGGTTACCTGCATTGCGCTGCGTTTCATTTTCATAAAACTTTTGCCAAGTTTGAACCATCTCTAAATTGACATCTTGAGTTTTAAGCTTTTCAACATCGGCTTTGCTGATATTGGCTAAGCGCGCTGCTGCACCTTCTGGGCCTGTACCCCAACCAATGATGCCTTGACCATAGGCAGGTAAAGACATGTTGTTCGGTGTTGGTGGTAGCGCAAGACGTTGAATATCTGGATTGACCAAGGATTTAATTTGAGGATGGACTTTTTCAGACAGGGTTAATTCAGCAAAACTGAGTGTGGATGCGCTGAGTAGCAACGTACTGATAAGGAGAGGTTTAAGCATCATAGATCAACAAATGAATGTAAATAATAATCGTTATATATTTTAGCAAGGTTTTGGTAGTTGAATAAGAATATTTAAATGCATTGGAAATGGATAAGGCTTTATTTTGAGCTCAGCTGTAGATGTGTAGAGGTTAAAAAACTCAAAGCACTATTTTATAAGGAATTAAAACAGTGCTTTGTATAGATAGGTACAAATGGATTTAAGTCAAAACATTTAAAGTGACATTAATATTGTTTCGGGTCGCATTTGAATAGGGGCAAACAATATGTGCAGCATCGACCAATTTCTGTGCCTCGCTTGCATCCATACCCTCAAGATGAATATTAAGCGTCACTTCAATACCAAATCCTGTTGGAATAGGGCCGATACCAACATCACCCTCGACGTAGGCAGCAGGGGTAATCGAAATTTTATCTCGGTTAGACACAAATTTCATTGCACCTAAAAAACAGGCTGAATAACCAGCGGCGAAGAGTTGTTCGGGATTTGTACCATTACCTGTACCCCCCATAATTTTCGGCACCGCCAATTGAACATCTAAATGCCCATCGGACGTCGTTGCACGACCATCACGACCACCAGTGGCTTTTGCATGGGCTGTATAAACTGCTTTTTCTAAAGTCATTTTTCTAATCCCTCAGATGATGGTTCAAAATCATATCGTGGGGGATTTTGTTTAAATAATATTCAGTTTTTTTGTAATTTTATACAGAGTGAAAATCAATATTGAACCAAAACACGGTGCTGCATCAGTGGCATTGATGCGCGAATCTGTTGCTGCTCGTCTAAGTCAAAAGGAACTGTGAGTAGTTGAGCGCCTTCTTCTGCGGTGATTGCTAAAATTTGACCACGGCTGTTGCTTGCTCCAGCATGACCCCAAGTTTGACGCTTTTCACCATGCCAGCCTTGTTGTGCGGCACCTAATACAGCACATTGACTATCCATGGCACGAGCTTGCAGTAACAACTGCCAGTGCATTTCACCCGTGGTATAAGTAAAAGCTGCAGGCGCCGTTAAAATGTTTGCACCTTGGCTACGAAGTTTCAAAGCCAGTTCAGGAAAGCGCAAGTCGTAGCACACCATCAGGCCAATATTGCCAAAAGGTGTTTTTGCAACTACGGTTTCAGTACCAGGTTCAAAGAATTTTGATTCTTGATAGCCACCGACAGCGTCACCAACTTGCACATCAAATAAATGAATTTTGTCATAACGTGCTTCGGTGCGTTCAGGGCTGATACATAGGCTGACAGTACGGACGCGACCATCTTGAATGATCGAGC
Source organism: Acinetobacter sp. YH01020 (assembly GCF_013420275.1). Lineage (NCBI taxonomy): Bacteria > Pseudomonadati > Pseudomonadota > Gammaproteobacteria > Moraxellales > Moraxellaceae > Acinetobacter > Acinetobacter sp. YH01020. The sequence continues at coordinate 3,496 of NZ_VOYN01000021.1, read as the reverse complement.
CATCTGGACGATAAGGACATGGGAGTGTGCCCGCAACAATCCAAAGTTGGTACCGATGTGCGAGTTGTTCTAGTCGCTGCTGAATACTTGCAAATTGCGCTGCGGTTTCGCGTTGTTTACCTGCGGCAAAGCAGACAAAATTTTCGGGAAATACAATGAGACTCGCACCTTGAGCCTGACTTTGTTGCATCAATGATTCGATGACTTTGAAGTTATCTTCAATGTCATTTTGAGAATTCATTTGTGCAACGGAAAGTAAAGTCATGCGAAGAGGGGCTCTGTTGTGGTTAACCTAAATTAGACATTTTGCTGTTTAGGTTGATCTAGATTTTCCTGCTCTTTTTGCAGTTGTTTGACCAAAGGCTCAAACATATTTTGGTTGCTATCATTTAGTTTCATCAGCGTTTTGTGTGCATCTAAAACCGTATTCAGCATATTGCTATGGGTAATGTGTTCTTCCATAAGTGCGCGAGTGCATACACTTGGATCACCACAATAATTCAAAATAACAAACACTTGACCTAAACCCATGCTATTGGCAAGCGTTGTGATATCAGAGTTTGTAGACAACATTACCGCTTGGATATGGTGAACTTGTTTGAGCTTCAAACCCAGTTTCGCCAAAATGCCAAGAACAGTACTATCGATAAATGTCGTTTGGGTTAAATCAACGATTGCACCGACGACATTTTGTTGCTGTTCAATTTTGTTTAATAACTTGTCTAGACTAATACAAGATTGGGCACGCACTTCGCCAATAAGCTTAAAAATATGCGTTCCGTTCAAGCTTGCATATTCAACATGACCTGTTGACATATAAATGCCATTTGCAGAGAAGGATAGTAAATTATCCCATAGGGGCACAGCTTACTCAAGTAGCCGAGTATGATCAGAAAGTCGTATTCGGTTTAAGTAATTGATTTCGTGATTAATTGATTCGACGTAAACTTAGGATGGCAATATCGTCAGCAACATGGTCTGGTGCTTGAAATGATTGATTTTGCAAGTGATAAACCAATTGACCTAGCTGTTCATTCAATCCACCGTCAAAAGGTTCAAGTGCGCCATCCGAGCAAATTACAAAGCGCGAATAACGATTTAAGGTAAATTCAAACTCTTCCACTTCTAGGTCTTCAGTTAAGCCGAGTGGGAAGCTGCTGGTATTTAAAATTCGTGCGGGAAGACCGGGTTCAAGTAAAATGGCCGGAGGATAATGGCCTGCACTAGACCATTTCAAGACATGTGTATCGAGATTGAGTATCCCCGCAATCATGGTAATGTGCTTTTCAATATTTTCTTGAACCAACATGCCATTGAGCTTTTTGATGAGTTCTCTCGGGGTTTTTGAACGACCGTGGAAAGCAGCCATCCAAGAGGTCAGTAAACTACTCGTCACCCCATGACCAGATACATCTGCGAGATAAAACATGATTTCTTTATCGCTGATTTTCCAGTAATCGTACCAATCACCGGATAAATAGGCTGAAGGCTGGAAGAATGTTTCAATTTTATAGTTGTGGAGTTCAATCGGGTTGGGCAGTAAACGTTTTTGCAAATCTGCAGCAGAAGGGAGATCACGGCTGTCTTGATTGCGTTTGTATTGCGCATCAATTTTAGTGAGTGCCACCTGAAGGTTAGTTGGGATATGATCCCAAACCCATCCGGCTAAAGCGCCTTGTTGCCAAGCTTGAGCCAATGCAGCACCTTCATGCTCAAAAGCAAGCACAATGGTAGGAAGTGTCCATTGGTGATTTAAAAAGTCGGCAACATCAGCAATTGCAATGATCGTTGGATCATACAAGTCTAGATCTTCAATGTTAATCATTTGTACGCTAGGAAGCGCATCAAGTACCTGATCTAAATATGGAATATCACGAGTAGGTTGAATGAAATACATAAAGAATTAGATGAATCCTTCGATAGACAATAAGTGTACTATAGCAAGCTAATGATGGCTGGAGGGAAAAACCACACCAGCCAATTGAAAAATTTTATTTATTCAGTTGTTACCGTGTCGGTATCATCTGAAATGCTATCATCAATGAAATCGGTAGAATCATCAGATGAAACGTCTACTGAATTATCTTCAGATTCATCAATATCGTCATCTTCTTCATCAATAAATAAGTTTTCTTCAGCAATACCTTTTTTCTCAGCAATAGAATAGTTCAGGCGTTGCAAATAAATATCACGAATTTGAGCGTATTTATCGCCTTGCAATACACCTTCGATATCCAGTAATTGAGCGCGAGTATCGATTCCACGTAAAGTTTGCTCAGACCAATACGCCACATCATGACCATCAAGCATATATTTCTGTGGACGTCCTTGACTATCTACTGCTAGACCGACGGTTTGGCGCAATGTGCTTGGACCAAGCACTGGTAGAACAATATAAGGACCAGAAGGAATACCGTAATAACCTAAAGTCGCGCCAAAATTTTCATCTTCTGTTTCTAGACCCAGACGGCTTGCAGGGTCAGCAAAGCCTAAAGTTGTCAGTGTATTAACAGTAAAACGCCCCAGACTTTTTGCGGCACGTGTCGGTCGACCTTGGATGAGTTGGTTAAATGCATTCCAAGGTTCGCCCAAATTTTTACGGAATAAACGATACGATTCACGTATATCCTTAGGGGTTTTTGCGACATATTGCACAGCAGCAGGGCGGGCAATATGGACATCTAAATAATCATTAAATGCGTAAACTTTCCGGTTGATCGGCTGGAAAGGGTCTTTATCTTCTTCTGATTGTGCTGCATTGGCATTTACAGATAATTTTTTTGCAACTTCAGATGACTTGACCATCGCAGCATGCGCAAGTTGTTGCGTTTTTGATTTATTGGCAGCTTCTGAGTCTTGAGCAACAGGTGCTGAAGCCTCGTCATTTGCAAATACAGGTGTTGTTACGACAAGTGACAATAATCCTGCATATAAAAAAGAAGTTTGGCGCATATATAGTCCTGACGCTTTTAGCGCGGCAAAATGTTTGCCGTATAATAAGTAAAAACGTTCAAATAATCCTGATTTATTACTATTAAACCAAATTTGATCAAAATATGAATGAAAAAATGTAATTTGGGTGAAAAATGTGCGCTCAAAATAATTATTTTAAAAAAGGTGTTGCAACGGTCCTGAAATGCTGTAGAATGCACATCCATCGGCGGTGATGAAGATTAAAACTTCTGATAAAACAATAACTTGGTTGAATTGATTGAGTTAGGTCTTATTTGATAAGTTTAAAAATAATTTGAATTACCAGTTGACTCTTTAGGAATAAAGAGTAATATAGCCGACCTAGCTTGCTGGTGACGAACCAACAAGAAGATCATTAAGAGATTATGAAGAACAACTTGTGTGGATTTTTACTGGTTGATCGATCGAAATTATTTTCATTGATTGATGGTAGAAATTACTCGAAGTTTATTTGAGCAAATTTTTGTCAGTAATTGATGAGCCAAGATTGGTACACTATATGTACTATTGATTTTAAACTGAA
>NZ_VOYN01000020.1:0-56733 GCF_013420275.1 Acinetobacter sp. YH01020 | reverse complement strand
CCCAGTTCCGACAGTTCCGACAGTTCCGACAGTTCCGACAGTTCCGACAGTTCCGACAGTTCCGACAGTTCCGACAGTTCCGACAGTTCCGACAGTTCCGACAGTTCCGACAGTTCCGACAGTTCCGACAGTTCCGACAGTTCCGACAGTTCCGACAGCTCCAGCACCTCAGCCAGTGGCAACGCAGTCAGCCGCAGAATATTTGGCAAACCCGCTTTAAGATTTCCATTAAACAATAAAAAAGACGCCTCGGCGTCTTTTTTCATTTTAGGAATATTAGGGCTTTTGCAGTTGCGTTAAGGTTTTACGTGCCAGTCCTGGATCATCGGCAAATACACCATCTACACCAGCTTTATAGAAGTTCTCAAATTCTTTAGCCGCACCGGTATCACAACGTTCGGTTGCCACTGAGTTACATTTTAAATAGTCAGGTAAAAAACCATTTTCAGGTCTGAGCGTATAAGGATGGACTTTCAAACCAGCAGCATGGGCATCTTTGACAAAACTGGTTTGTTTAAATTCAGTGTTTGAAAAGATATACGTTTTACTTGGGCCTACACCATCTGCATATTTTGCAACTGATTTTAGGCCTTCTGCTGTTGCTAAGCTTGCATAATGTTGAGGTGAGCTTTGTTGCTGTAAGTCACCCGGTATGGCAGTTGGACTATCTAATAATTGAATAATTTTGCCATGTTTGAGGGTTTTCTTTTGCGTGAGTTGATCACGTAAGTATTTAAGATTGGTGGTTTCAAAGGACTGTAAATATACAGGTGCGATATCACGTGTATAACTGTATTTGGCAAGCGTTGTGAGTAAGCGATCTTCCATGGCTAGATTTTGCTGTTGGAAAAATGTTGGATGCTTGGTTTCAATATATAAACCAACAATTTTCCCAGTTTTTTTATAATGAGCGTCGGCAAGTTCAATGATTTGTTCGAGCGTTGGGATGCTGTATTGATCATTATATTGAGTGTTATTAGGGCGATATTGAGCAATACGCTCACGTGCTTTTACATTTTGAGTCAGTTCATTCAAACTAAAGTCTTCCGTAAACCATCCTGTATAGTCGATACCATCGATTTTTTTGGTGGTTTTTCGATCCTCAAATTGTGACAGCGTACTAATATTGGTTGTCCCTGAAATTTCACTTTCATGGCGCGCAACCAGATAGCCATCCTTGGTTGGCACTAAATCGGGTTCGATAAAATCCGCACCATCGTCAATCGCTTTTTGATATGCGGCAAGAGTATGCTCAGGTCGCAAAGCACTGGCACCACGATGCCCAACAATGACAAAACCTGTATCAGGCAAAATAGGGGGCTTGGTGACATGGGTTTTATCGTCATCCGAATTACATGCAGATAAACCAAAAACGCTAAAAAGGAGCAGTGAAGACACGCCCCATGAGGATTTCACTTTGCTTGTTATGGCTAGATTTAACTGTTTTGTTAATTGTTTTTGCATGGCTGCCTCGGCATCTTTTTATTTAAATGAATGAAGTTGCAGGCATACATTGCAGGGCAGTGGCTAAGACTTCATGACAGAGGCGGTTTTGTCACATAAATTTACTAAAATAGCTGAAGTGGAGGCTCTCCATATTTTCTACATATTTCGCTTCAAGCAAGGTTTTTATGTAGTCTAGGCTTGTAATCAAGCACATTGTGATTGATTATCAATAAGATTTTTTGAAAAAATCAATCAACATATTTTATTTCATTAATTGAAAAGTGACATGGACTGATGCTGTCTAAGTTTTTTATTTATCGACCGATTTTTGCAGGTGTCTTGGCGATCATCGTCATGGCGCTCGGGCTATTTGCTGTGCTCAATTTACCGGTAGAGCGCTATCCAGATATTGCACCACCACGAATTACGGTCAGTGCAAGTTATAGCGGTGCGTCAGCAGAAACAGTCGAGGAAAGTGTCACACAAGTTCTTGAGCAACAAATTAAAGGAATTGATCATCTTTTATATTTTAGTTCAAGCAGCGACTCTTCAGGTCGAAGCCGGATCAGCATCAGTTTTGAAAATGGCACTGACCCAGATACCGCTCAAGTACAAGTACAAAATGCCATAAATGGAGTAATCAATCGGCTGCCTGAAGATGTGCAGCGCCAAGGGGTAAATGTCTATAAATCTTTGGGTGATACCCATATGGTTATCGGCCTCTATGATGAGACTGGCAAGAGTTCGAATATCGAACTTGGTGACTATATGATGACTCATCTAGAACAGGACATTGCTCGAATTGAGGGTATTGGTGAAGTCGATGTTTTTGGTTCGCAATTTGCCATGCGTATTTGGCTCAACCCACTGAAGTTAAAGCAATATAGCCTTATGCCCAGTGATATCCGTGCGGCTGTTGAATCACAAAATACGCAGGTTGCAGCCGGAGCCGTAGGTGAATTGCCCAGTGTTTCGGATCAATATCTCAATGCAAAAGTCACTTCAGGTACACGTTTAAAGTCAGTTGAAGAATTTGAAAATATTATTGTCAAATCTGCACGAAATGGCAGTTTTGTCTATTTAAAAGACGTTGCACGTGTTGAATTGGGTGCGGAAAATTATTCAGGGGTGAATACCATTAACGGGTATCCATCTTCAGGGATGGGGATCTCATTGGCTTCTGGGGCAAATGCACTTGAAACCTCAGCCTTAATTAAGCAAGAAATTGAACAGTTAACGAAGCAATTACCAGTCGGTTATAAAATTGTTTATCCACGGGATAACACGCCATTTGTACAAGAATCGATTAAAGAAGTGGTGAAAACGTTATTCGAAGCCGTTTTATTGGTGGTTTTGGTGATGTTTATCTTCTTACAAAATTGGCGAGCAACGCTGATACCTGCGATTACCGTGCCTGTGGTGATTCTAGGGACTTTAGCGATTTTATATGCTTTGGGCATGACCATTAACACGCTCACCTTGTTTGCATTGGTATTGGCCATCGGTCTGTTGGTCGATGATGCGATTGTTGTGGTGGAAAACGTCGAACGTTTAATGCATGAACAACAGTTAACAGCAAAACAAGCGGCTATAGAGTCGATGCATGAAATTAGTGGGGCATTAATCGGGATTACTTTGGTATTAACCGCTGTATTTATTCCCATGGCGTTCTTTGGTGGCTCAACGGGCGTGATCTATAGACAATTTTCCATCACACTTGTGGCTGCCATGGGCTTGTCACTGATGGTTGCGCTGATTTTAACCCCTGCATTATGTGCCTTAATTTTAAAACCCAATCCGAAACCACAGCGCTGGGCGATTTGGTTTAACACCAAATTAGAGACTTTAAAAACCAAATATCTAGCACTTGCACAAGCCACGGTTCGTTATCGCTTATGGACGGTGGTTTTGTTTGCGGGGCTCATTACGGTATTTGCTTTGTTTTATCGTGCTTTGCCGACCAGTTTTATTCCTAGTGAAGACCAGGGTATTTTGAGTGTGCAACTTAAATTACAAGAAGGTGCACCGATGTCGAAAAGTCGTGAGGTCGGTGAACAAATTCGGCAGTACTTTTTAACTGAAGAAAAGCAAAATGTTGATTTGGTGATGATTCGTTATGGACGAAATTTTTCTGGTACGGGTCAAAACTTAGGGCAAGGCTTTATTGCACTGAAGCATTGGGATGAACGTTCAGGACAACACAATTCAGCGCAAGCGATTCGTGAACGTGCTATGAAACATTTTAAAAAGTTCAACAATGCACAAATCAATGTCAGCATGCCGTCTTCAGTCAGTGGTCTTGGTCAAACCGATGGTCTGGAGTTTTGGCTGCGAGATATGAATGGTGAAGGTCGAGCTTATCTCGATGCGCAATTTAAAAGCTTGCAAGAGAAATCCGCACAATACAGTAGTTTCGAAAATTTAGACAAACGCTCTAACCCAGACAAAGCTGAACTGAAAGTTGATATTGATCAAAAACAAGCGATGGCCATGGGTTTAACGCAAAATGCGATTAATAGCACCATGAGTAGTGCATGGGGCGGCAGTTATATCAACGATTTCATTGACCGTGGACGTATTAAACGCGTCATGATGCAGGCAGATGCCGAATTCCGTTCTAAACCAGAAGATTTGGCTTATTGGCATGTACGTAATGACCAAAATGAAATGATTCCATTTAGTAATTTTTCAACCATTGGCTGGAGTGGCGGTCCAGAAGTCGTCAATCGCTTTATGGGGTATACCGCGTTACAAATGGAAGCGGATACAGCCAAAAATGTCTCAAGTGGACAAGCCATGCATGATGTGAAAGCCTTAGTCGATCAGGTGCCTGGTGTGGACGTGGCATGGAGTGGTTTATCCTTTGAAGAGCAAAAATCAAGTCATCAAGCGATTTGGCTGTATTTGGTCTCGATTGGATTTATTTTCCTTTGTCTTGCCGCCCTATATGAAAGTTGGAGCATTCCAACCGCAGTCATGAGTGCGATTCCACTCGGGATTGGCGGTAATATTTTGTTTAGCTACATGACCGGTTTTCCAAATGACATCTATTTCCAAATTGCTTTGCTGACGACCATTGGTCTGTCCTGTAAAAATGCGATCTTGATTGTAGAGTTTGCAGCAATGGCACAAGAAAAAGGCAAACATGTGATCGAAGCTGCAATGGAAGGCGCAGCACTTCGTTTGCGTCCTATTTTGATGACCTCTTTGGCTTTTGGTGCGGGAGTGGTTCCTTTAGTTCTTGCTTTTGGTGCAGGTGCAGCCAGTCGTCAAGAGATTGGGGTGAGCGTACTCGGTGGGGTGATATTCGGTACGGTCTTGGTACTGATTTTTATTCCGTTTATGTATGTGATGGTCCGCTCTATTTTTAAAATCAAACCGGTGTCTGAAACTTAGAAATAATTCACGCACAGTGTATAGCTCTAGTAAAAGCCACCGTGAAAGCTTGAGTACATCGCGGTGGCTTTTTATGTCGCCAAATTTATGTCACCAAACTTTCGACAGGGAATGTTCACAGAGAATTTTCGCAAAGAACGTTCACCGAGAACATATTGAAGAGATTTGAAACTCTTTAGTTTATCCTTCAAAATGTGCTCTACATAGAAAGATTAAAATAAGAGTGAGTTGAATGGCGGATTTAATACAAAGACAGCGTGAAATTTCCGCTTTGCTGCAACAACAAAATTATGCAGCAGCAGTTTTCGCTTTACAGCCTCTGAACTACGCTGATCAGGCCCGTTTAATTCAGCAATTTCCAATCGAAGATCAAATCGAGTTACTTTCAGGTTTAGACCATCAAGGCTTGGTATTTGAGTTTTTCCCGTTTGAGTCACAGCGACAGCTGATTTCACGTTATCCACTGCGTCTACAAATTGAACTATTTGATGATATGCATTCTGATGATGCAACGGACTTATATAAAAGTTTAACTGATGCAGAACAAGATCGGATTTATCAACAACTTGATCAAGATACCCAAGAGCATCTAAAGGCGTTATCTGCATATGCAGAAGAGTCTGCAGGCGCAATCATGAGCTCAGACTATGTCAGTATGCCTGCTGACTTTACCATGCAACAAGCCATAGAGGCCTTGCGCCATGAACCGCATGACCGTGAAACCCTATATTTAATTTATGTCACCAATGAGCAGTCTCAATTAGAAGGGGTGATTTCACTGCGGCAAATTTTGCAGGCCGATCGTGATTCGCGGATTCAACAGGTGATGACCAAAGATGTGGTGACCGGCTGGATAGATGAAGACCAAGAGAGTATTGCGCAAAAACTGGCTGAATATGATTTTATGGCCTTACCGATTGTGGATCATGCCCAGCGTTTGATGGGGATTGTCACCTATGATGATGCGATGGATGTGGTACAGGCTGAAACCACTGAAGACTTTTTAAAAGCCAGTGCGGTGAGTACCGAACCAGGTATGAGCATTAATAAAGCACCGATTTTAAAGTTGTATCAAAAGCGGGTGTTCTGGTTGGTGATATTGGTCTTTGGCAGCTTATTGTCCGGTTTAGGTATTTCCTATTATGAAGACATCATTGCCGCACATATCGTCTTGGTTTTTTTCTTACCCTTACTGGTCGGAAGTGGAGGCAATGCAGGTTCACAGTCTGCGACTTTAATGGTGCGAGCGCTTGCCACAGGGGATGTAAAAATTCGAGATTGGTTTTATTTGTTGGGACGGGAGACGCTCGTCGCACTTTGCCTCGGCGGAACCATGGCCATTGCTGTATCGATTTTAGGCTACTACCGTGGTGATGCAACCGTCGCTTTAGTCTTGGCTTTAAGTATGATGGGCATCGTATTGCTCGGTTGTTTAATTGGGATGAGTTTGCCCTTTATACTCAACAAGTTAAAGCTCGATCCTGCAAGTGCATCTGCACCATTGGTAACCTCGATTTGTGATGCGACCGGCGTGGTGGTGTATTTGATGATTGCATCGCAATTGCTTAATTTATAGAGATTAGCATTTTGCTACAGATTGAAGACTTCTAATATGTTTTAATCTCAGTGATTTACACGGTTTTTATTGGATAAAACATGACTGAACCATTAAAACAAAAAATGTCAAAGCAAGAAGTCATTCGTCTTGAACGCGATCTCGCAAAGTTTGCCAATATGATGGACTCCGTGGTTCGGATTCCATTTACTCGACAAGGGGTAGGTGCGGACGCAGCGTTGAGTACCATTCCCGTAGCTGGTGATATCGCAGGATTTGTCTTGACCTGTTATGCCGTCTATAAAGCCAAACAGATTGGCGTACCACAAGCCAAATTAAATGGTGTGATGAAACTCGCAGTTATAGATGCTGTCGTGGGGTTTATTCCTGTTGCAGGGACGATCTTTGATGTGTTTATTCGACCGAGCCGTAAAGCTTTAGATGTTGTACATACGCACATTCGTGAAGAATATCAAATCAGTACAGATCAACATGTGGTACATCCGTTTTTACATGAAAAATTAGAACAGAAACAACAGCAATCTGCTTTTTGGCGCAACCCTGTGGTTGCATGGATATGGATCCATATCCCAGATATATTCGGGATGATTTTCTTATTAGTCTTTATCTTTGCAATTTATATGGGTGGTTCATTGCTTTGGCAATGGTTAAAGGCTAATGGAGTATTGTAGATAGAAATGCCTTGTTGCTTGAGCGCGATCAATGAGAGGCTATTCAATTGAAAGATCGTTCAACTGAAAGATTATTGATAAGACAGTAAATGTTCGGAAAAAATTAGACTTAAAAAAGCCTCCATAGGGAGGCTTTTTTACGACATACATTAGATGCTCGATTATGGGCAATCTAATTGTTGTAATGCCGCAACACGTTGTTCAATCGTTGGGTGTGTTTGGAACAATGCAGCTAAACTGAAACCTTGTTCTTGACCCGCAGAAATTGCAAAGGCTTTCATTTCTTTTGGCATTTGATCTGGCATTTCAGATTCTGCTTGTAAACGTAATAGGGCAGAAATCATCGCTTGTTTACCTGCTAGACGCGCACCAGCTTCATCGGCACGGTATTCACGGTAGCGAGAGAACCACATCACAATGGCAGACGCTGCGATACCAAAGACAATATCTAATACAATCGTAATGACGAAATATGCGATACCCGGTGCTTCACCATCTTCACGACCGAAGACATTACGGTCGATAAAGTCACCTGCTACACGTGCAAAGAACATGACAAAGGCGTTGACTACACCTTGCACCAAAGCAAGGGTCACCATGTCACCATTGGCTACGTGACCAATTTCGTGAGCGAGTACGGCACGCAGTTCATCTTTGTTCATACGCTCCAATAGACTGGTAGAAACCGCCACTAAAGCATCATTTTTGTTCCAGCCTGTTGCAAAGGCATTAGACTGGTACGATGGGAAAATACCCACTTCTGGCATTTTGATACCAGAACGTTGTGCCAGTTGCGCAACTTCGTTGAGTAACCATGCTTCAGCTTGGCTACGTGGTGCATTAGGGTCAATCAGCTCTGTACCCGTGGTTTTTTTCGCCATCCATTTTGACATGAATAGTGAGATCATCGAACCCACCATACCGAACACAAAACAGATAACGAGCAAGTTGCCTAAGTTTAAGCCGCCTGCACCGTGGTAACTACCGACACCGAAGAGTGACAAGATTATGCCAGCTACAACCAGTACCGCGAGGTTGGTCAGCAAGAACAAACCAATCCGCATCATTGGGTAAATCCTCTTATTATAGAAAAATGATCTGATTTACAAATAAAAATCATTAAACTCAATATGAGGTGAAAGTCTTAAAATTTCAAGGAAAAATTAGTAAAACAGATGCAATTTTACAAAATCAGTGATTTTATTCATTGAAATAAATGCGCGCTGAGGCAGAAGCATTTGCTGTCGCAAATGAACCTGAAGGTGCATCGGTAAAACTACCATTGTCCGTTTGAATAATTTGACGTGCTGGAGACTTGGCTACAGTAGGGGCAGCGGCATGATAATTGTCCGAACTGGCAATAATCCGACCACTATTTGAAGTGCTATTTGAACTACTCGAACCCGAGACACTTAAACTACCAGCATATAGGTTGCTGTAGCGGCTAGTGACACGGCGGACATAGTCTTGAGTTTCACGAAAAGGAGGGATGCCACCATATTTTGCGACATTGCCTTCACCTGCGTTATAACCTGCTAAGGCAAGTGAGGTGTTACCATTAAAACGTTTCAGCAGCCAAGATAAATAGCGCGCACCAGCCATAATGTTCTGATGTGGATCATAGGCATTTGATACATTGAAGCGACGTGCAGTAGCAGGCATGAGTTGCATTAAACCTTGCGCACCGACAGGCGAGCGTGCATTGGTGTTAAAACCTGATTCGGTATGCATCACCGCTTTGATTAGACCTTCGGATACACCATGCTGGGCCGCGGCTTGTTTAATAATATTGTCAAAGGCATTTTTATTACGGCTATAACTTGGTAACACAGACGCTTCATTTGAGCCCCAGTTACTATAACTATGGATATTACTGTCCGGATAGTAGGTTTTTTTCTCGACTTTCAGATTGCTATAGCGGCCTTGTTTATTGGTTAGTAGCGTTGTGCCGTTACTTTCACGTAATTGATAGATCGTTTGGCCGGCAAAAATGCTCGGTGCAGCTAAACTGATAGCCACACTTCCACTTAATAACAGCCCCAAAGTCCAAGTATTGTTTTTCATTTTATTGTGAAGAAAAAAATTCTGTCCCCAAACAGTTAAAATAGAGTTTATCAAAAAAAAATCAGATGAAAAGGCTTCGAGGGCTGATTTCTTCTTTACTTTGTAAAAATCAAGTCATTTTGATGATTCAATAATCAAAAAAAATATTTATTTTTTTTTAATGAGCATAACTTGACACATCTAAAGCATTGATAAGTAAGGGATAATAAATTGATCAAAAAATGGTCAATTTAAATAGAAGCCTTAAAATAAGGGCAGCTCACCTTGTCAAGTCATTTAAAATCCACAAAGTTATCCACAGCTTTTGTGGACAACTGTGGAAAAGTCCAAAAGATAAGCGTTTCGCCTAAAAAATGAACTCGACCGTATAAAATAATGCGCTGAGGATTACGTGATCATGACAGTATTTTTACTTTTTTCGGAAATTACATTCTTTTGATGCGAGAAGTCTGCGAATCGGATAAAATTGCGCGGTATTTTTTTTTAGGTTTAACTCGTCTATGTTCTCGCCAGTTGAGTCCGAACAAGGATTTAATTTCAAACCAGAACTACCAACTAGCTCTGCGTATTATCGTTTATTGAAAAAGCTACGCCGTCAGGTCGGTCATGCCATTCGTGATTTTAAAATGATCGAAGAGGGCGACAAGGTGATGGTCTGTATTTCAGGCGGTAAAGACAGTTATACCTTGCTCGACATTTTGTTGCAGTTTAAGCGTATTGCACCGATTAATTTTGATGTGGTTGCGGTCAACCTTGACCAAAAACAACCGGGTTTCCCTGAAGAAGTATTGCCACGTTATTTAGAAGAAAACAAAATTCCGTATTACATCTTAGAAAAAGATACCTACAGCATTACTAAACGTTTAACCCCAGAAGGTAAAACGTATTGTGCAGTATGCTCACGTTTACGTCGTGGTTCGTTATACGGCTTTGCTCAAGAAATTGGGGCGACGAAAGTGGCTTTAGGTCATCACCGTGATGATATTTTGGCGACGTTCTTCTTGAACTTGTTCCATGGCGGTAGCTTAAAAGCCATGCCACCGAAATTATTGTCTTCTGACAAAAAGAACATTTTGATTCGTCCACTGGCTTATGTGGAAGAAAAAGACATCATCAAATATGCAGAAATGCGTAAGTTCCCAATTATCCCATGTAATTTGTGTGGTTCTCAGGAAAACTTACAGCGTGCGATGTTAAATGACATGCTGCGTACTTGGGATAAAGAATTTCCAAAACGTTTACACAGTATTTTTGGTGCGTTGCAAAATGTATCGCCTTCACAACTGGCTGACCGTGAGTTATTCGACTTTGAAGCTTTGGATGAACAACGCGAATTTGACTTCAAAAATAGCGAAACTTGTTTAACTGAAGAAGGTGAGCCTGAAAGCAAACGCATTAATATGGTGAACTTAGGTTTTATGGCAGATTAAGCCGAAAACTTCATCACGCAAAAGGCATTCTACGGAATGCCTTTTTTATGCTTATGATTCTTCTCATTTTGTTGTTAAACAGTTAAATATTGAACGGTGCGTACAAAAAACTTTAGCCTTTTCGCAAATGATCATGCTATAACAAGCCTCAAGCAAAATATGCTTGCACTGATGTTGTCCGGAACGGCAACACACACGAACAAAATAAATTGAGGAAAGATCATGCCTGCTTTTTTAACTGATGATTGGTTTTCAACTGTAGAAACTCTGACAGCTCAAGCTGGTGATTTAAACTTACCACCTGCATTGGCTAATCTTGCAATTAACCTTGTGGTTGCTGACGCTGCAGGCAATACTGAATTGTCATTAGACGGTGGTGCAATTAAAAAAGGTTTATCTTCAAACGCGAAAACAACGTTGAACATGGATGCTGAAACGTTACGTAAAGTATTCCTTGAGTTTGATATGGCTGCAGCGATGCAAGCATTTATGACGGGCAAAATTAAAGTACAAGGTGATATGTCACAATTGATGGCATTGCAAACTGCAAAACCAAGTACTGAACAAAAAGATTTATTCAAAAAAGTACTTGAGCAAACTGCTTAAGTTTAAAACGAAAAAAGCTTACCCGAAGGTAAGCTTTTTTTTGTGCGCTCACATGTAAATGTTAGATGGATGCATATTAGATATTCACCAGTTGTGGTGTGGTTTTAATATGTTCCAAATAAGCACGAATACGTGTGACATATTGCACGGCTTGACGATAACGACCATTGCTGGCTTTGTTACGGTCGAGATAAGCATATAAGTTCACCCACTTATTCGGGTTTTTACCCTGAGCTTGGATGCGCTTTTGAATCTGACTTACAGCACCAGGACCCATGTTATACGCCACTAAGGCATACCAATTACGATCTGGGTAGGGAATGTTGCTATAACGATTTAGCATATGGTCATAGTACTTAGCACCGCCCTGAATGCTTTGCGTCGCATCTGTACGGTTGCTCACACCCATTGCTTTTGCTGTACTGTTGGTCAGCATCATAATGCCACGAACACCGGTCGGGGATACCGAGTCAGGTTTGAGGTAAGACTCTTGATAACCAATCGCTGCCAATAAATGCCAGTCTAGGTCATATTGCTTGGCCGTGTTTTTAAAACTTGCCTTATAGATTGGCATACGTTTACTTAAATCACGTTGAATCACATTCCAAGAATCTTGTTTGACTACATTACGGTTGTAGAACGAAGCCAACTGTCCAATTGCGCCATTTTGTTTGGCACGGCAAATAAAGCCACTCGCGGTTTGGCTGAGTGGATCATCTGCATTTTTAAATACCCAGTTCAAGTTGCTGTTTAAACCATTTTTTTTCAAAGAAACGGTATCACCACAACTGGCTGAAAATGAAGTCAAGTGTTTGGCTTCAATGGTACTCATTTCGGCAGTGGTCATAGCAAAATTGGCTTGACCTTTGGCAACCATTTTTAAAGCAGTGGCATTGTCATTCACTGTTTTAAAATCTAATTGGACATTTAAACTTTCTGCATAGTTACGTGCAAGGTCGTAACCAAAACCATGTCGATGTTTACCATCCTGAAAAACAATGTCAGGATTGGCAACGGCAACAACAGTGAGTTTATTACTGTTGACGACAGCATCATATTGATGAGCTGTTTTGCTGGCATTAATACTGTGAAAAGGAATTAAGAGAGTACTAAGTGCAAGCGCTTTAAATGGGAGAGAGTTAAAAGAGTTAAGGCAAAGCCTCGACCCAGAAGTTGAACTACTGTGCATGTTGTCTCCGCTACAAGTAATTTATGCCCTAAAAAGCAAAGGCAAACACGCCTCAGACTTTTTCAAGTTTGATAAATTCAATAAGGGTTGGGCAGTCATGACGTCATTCAAAAATGACTAGGGGTTTTCGGGAAATATGTAGAAAATCTACACTGGATAAAAATTAAACAAGCCTAAAAGATGTGCGCATAATAATAAGCAAAAAAATACTTGTCAAATTTTGTACGAAAAAATATTAAAATATGTAACATAAATAATTGATTTTGTTTGCGAATAAATTTTATATACTTTGCCTGTGTAGAAATGGAGGATAAAATAGGCATGTTTTGTAAAAATCAGCGCTTGCTCAAGGCCGAAAAATCATCATGAAATCTAACTTAATTACCCGTGGTGGACACGATTTATTGGTCGCTGAACTACAACATTTATGGCATGAAGAACGACCTGAAATTACCAAAAAAGTGAACTGGGCGGCCAGTCTTGGCGACCGTTCGGAAAACGCGGATTATCAATATAATAAGCAATTATTACGCAAAATTGACCGACGTGTACGCTACTTGGGAAAACGTTTGGAAGAGCTACGTATTATCGATTATTCACCCGAACAAAAAGGGAAAGTCTATTTTGGGGCGTGGGTCGATATTGAAAATGAAGACGGTGAACAAAAAACGCTAAGGATCGTGGGGGGGGATGAAATTTATGATCATCATCCGCAGCATATCTCAATTGATTCACCTATGGCTCGAGCACTCCTGTCCAAGCAAGTGGATGATGAGGTCGAAGTGCTGACCCCGCTGGGAAAAAAATGTTGGTATATCAATTCAATTCGTTATGAAATGGGCGAAAGTACTGAAAAATAACAATCTGCTCTTAATTTGTTCAATTAGACGTGTTTTTTACAAAATAATTTGCCATTGCTGAAATTTATTTATATGATGGCGGCCATGGAAGCGTGGCAGAGCGGTTTAATGCACCGGTCTTGAAAACCGACGAGGGCGCGAGTCCTCCGTGAGTTCGAATCTCACCGCTTCCGCCAAATTCAAAAACCCTGATGTTTTTAACATCAGGGTTTTTTTATGTGCGTAAATTTAGGCAATGCAATTTGTCTTGATCTCAATTCAATACATATTGATTGAACATCTATTTTTCAGCTCGAAGCCAAAATTTTACAATCGCCTAAATTTTGTCTGAACGATTCGCCAAGTGTTCAAAATAAGGCAAAATAATTTGCCAATCTGAATTTTTATTTATATGATAGCGGCCATGGAAGCGTGGCAGAGCGGTTTAATGCACCGGTCTTGAAAACCGACGAGGGCGCGAGTCCTCCGTGAGTTCGAATCTCACCGCTTCCGCCATATTCAAAAAACCCCAATGTTTTACATTGGGGTTTTTTTTTTGCCTAAAATTTTTGAATTATTTTTTCGACAGGCGAAGCTGATATACAGCATGGATATGACATGCTATTAATTATTCACAATAAACAGAAAACAAGATCAATCGATTTAGAAAAGGAATTCATCCATGCAGAAACCAGAGCTTATTCATGAACTGGAATGGCAAGCGCGTTGTCAATTGGCGGCACTGTATCGCTTGGTGGCTTATTATAAAATGACCGACTTAATTGATACCCATATCAGCCTGCGTTTAAGTCATGAACCAGATCATTTTCTGATTAATCGCTATGGTGTGACCTTTGACAAAATGACGGCTTCGGATTTGGTCAAAATTGATCATGAAGGTAAAATTGTTGAAACCTATGATGCAGGGAAGATGGTGAATGTAGCAGGCTTTGTGATTCATTCTGCCTTACATCATGCGCGTGCAAATATTAATTGCGTGATTCATACGCATACTGCGGATGGCGTGGCAGTTTCTGCACAGGAACATGGATTATTGCCAATCTCACAACATGCGTTAAAGTTCTATCAGAACATTGCTTATCATGAATATGAGGGCATAGCCTTTTCAACTGAAGAGCGTGAAAGATTGGTACAGGATATGAGGCATTATCGCTGCATGATTTTACGTAATCACGGTTTGCTTGCGACTGGTGATAGTGTGGCACGGGCATTTCATGAAATTTACTTTTTAGAACGAGCTTGTCAAATTCAAGTAAAAGCATTGTCGAGTGCTACATTGCATTATCCGAGTCCGAAGGTTTGTGAACATACGTTGCAGCAGTTTGAAAATCCGATGGCCGAGCCCATTATTCAAGCGGCTTGGCAGGCGGCCTTGTCTTTAATTGAAGATCAGCACTCAGATTATTGTCGTTGATATAATTTTCAATCATCAAGGTTGTAGATTGAAGGCACTGTGCCTTATGTGCAGAAGAATAGTCATGGCTTGATCAACGCGTTATCATGTTCATAGTGGAACTATGAGATGAACTATGAAAATCGTTGCAGATGAAAATCTGGCATTTACTGAGTATTTTTTTGCCGAATTTGGTGAAATAAAGCAAGCGGCAGGTCGAACATTGACCCATGCAGATGTCAAAGATGCCGATGCATTATTGGTACGATCGGTGACTCAGGTAAATGCAGAATTAATTCAACAGACCACACTCAAATTTGTCGGTAGTGCTACGATTGGAACAGATCATTTAGATATTACCGCTCTAGAAAAGCAGGGCATTGCTTGGTCAAATGCTGCAGGTTGTAATGCACAAGCGGTTGCTGAATATGTGATTACTGCATTGCTCTTCGTTAAACCTGAATTATTGAATGCAAATGAACAATTTACCTTGGGCATTGTTGGTTTAGGTAATGTTGGTTCACGTTTAGCCGTCATGGCAGAATTATTCGGTTGGAATGTCATTGGCTATGATCCATTTGTGCAATCTGATCAGGTGAAACAAGTTGAATTTGCAGAACTGTTAAAAAAAGCAGATGCGATTAGTATCCATGTGCCACTAACTAAAGTGGGGGAATATCCAACCTATCATTTAATCAATGCTGCTGCACTTGCCGCTATGAAGCCTTCAGCGATTTTGATTAATTCCGCGCGTGGGCCAGTGGTCGAAGAAGCTGCCTTAATTGCCGATATTCAACAGACTCAGCGTAAAGTGGTCTTAGACGTTTTTGAACATGAGCCAGAGATTTTAGCAGCGTTGTTAGATTTAATTTACGTGGTGACACCCCATATTGCAGGCTATAGCTTGGAAGGTAAAGCGCGTGGCACACAGATGATCTATGAAGCATTCTGTCAAACTTTCAATCAACCGATAAATAAAGCTTTTGAAAGTCAGTTACCCGTCTGTGAGCAGTATTTTACTGGTGCTGACTTTAAGACGGTATTACAGCGTTACTTAAAAGATATTTATGATATCGCTCGTGATGATGCCAACTTACGTGCTTGCCTAAAAGACGGTAAGGTGGATCAAAAAGCCTTTGATTATTTACGTAAAACCTATCCTTTACGCCGTGAATGGGCTGCACATGGAGGCCCAGCAGCATGAGTCAAATGAACTTTCAACCGAGTTGTGAACTCACTGCACTTCGTGCACGTGCCACGATGTATGCTCAAATTCGCCAGTTTTTTGCGGCACGTGATGTACTAGAAGTGGAAACACCTGTGCTTTCTCAAGCGGGTGTCACCGATGTGCATTTAGCATCGGTACAGGCTCAGCGCCATGTGAATGGACAAAAGCAAACGCATTATTTGCAAACTTCACCTGAATTTGCCATGAAGCGTCTGTTGGCAAGTGGCAGTGGGCCAATTTACCAAATCTGTAAAGTTTTCCGTGATGATGAGCATGGACGTAAACACAACAGTGAATTCACCATGTTGGAATGGTACCGTCCGGGTTTTAGCTTAAAAGACTTGATGTTTGAAGTGACGGACTTATTGAATGAAACTTTGAAACAGCGCTTTGGTGAAATTCGTCCGACTATTTTGAGCTATAAGCATGCCTTTATGGATCGTTTGGATTTGAATCCGTTACAAGCTTCTTTACAAGATCTGAAAGATTGTTGTCGTTGTGTGGGGCTAAGCTTAGATCTGGGTGAAGATCGTTTAGGCTATATCGATTTATTGTTTTCGCATTATGTAGAGCCGAGTCTCGGTTTTGATACGCCAGTGTTCCTTACAGATTTTCCACCGGAAATGGCTTCTTTGGCGAAAACCCGTGTGGACGAAGATGGTGAATTGGTTGCAGCACGATTTGAGCTCTATATCGAAGGTTTAGAGTTAGCGAATGCCTATGATGAACTGATTGATGCGGATGTTTTACGAAGTCGTTTTGAGGCAGATAATGCAGAGCGCGCTAAACTTGGGTTGCATGTGATGCCGATTGATGAATATTTGCTTGCCGCATTACCGCATATGAGTGAGTGTGCAGGTATAGCTTTAGGCATTGATCGATTACTAATGGTGGCAACGAATCAGTTAAAACTTGAAAACGTCATTAGTTTCCCAGCCGATATTTCTTAAAAAATGTCCGGATCGGCTGATGGTAAAATTGGCCGATCAATTTAAATATTTAGTAAAATCCAAACCATATAGGCTTCAAACCCTAAATTTTGATAAAAAGCATGTGCGGCATAGCGTTCAGGACGATTCCCACTATTGAGTAAAATACGTTTTAGATCTTATCACCGAGCGCTTTGCTCAATGGCTTGCATGAAGCGTCGCCCTAAACCTTGACCGCGGCAACGGGCATCAATGACAAAAGCCTAAATCCGAATAAATTCTTCCTCAAACTCCCAACTGTATTTTTGGATAAAACCTGCATAACCAATGACGCGGTCATCAGCCGTCATCACCACGGTTTGATAATGCTTATCCAAATGAATCAACTGCCAATGCTGTTGGAGTCGCTCTGGTGGTATTTCATAACCCAATTGGAGTGTGAGTTGATGAAAGTCGAGGAGATCTTCTTGGCGTTGTAACGAACGAATTTGGGGATGCATATTGTCAGCTCGATGGTTTTCCTTAGAGCATAGATAAAAGTGCATAAAGGTGAATGCTGATATTTTTCAAAGCTTATCTATACTTGAAAGGGCAAGGTGAAATATTGCAAAAGTTAAAGTTTTAAAAATATAGAAAAGGTAAATTAAAAAAGCACCCGAAGGTGCTCTAATTAAGCTTCGACTGCATATTGACTGGTTTTAAGTGCCGCAATGGCTTGAATACGTCGTTCAATCAACATTTCACCAATATCCGGCCCGGATACATCAGGTGGAAGGTCGGCAGCTTTAATATTACGAACCACTTGCATGGCATCTAAAACGTATTGAGCTTGTGGATAGGCGCGATCCTCTAAACCTAAACGACCACGTGAATCACATTCACAGGCTTGTACAAAGGCCTCTACGCGTTCAGGACGGCGTAGCACATCCATACGTTGTAACAGGCGCCACAAGGTACCCGGTTTTAAACTCAAGGCTTGATGGCATTTTAAATGCTCTTTACACACTGAGATGGCCAATTGTTTGGTATTGGTGGGTACACGCATACGGTCACAGACTTCGGTAACGGGTTTTACACCACGTTCTTCATGCATGATATGGCGCGGTAATTCATCCACTGGAGTGAGTGCTTTGCCCAAGTCGTGTACAAGTACAGCAAAACGAACATCCAAAGAATAATTGGCACGACAGGCTTGCTGCAACGACATCATGGTATGAATACCACAGTCTATTTCAGGGTGATATTCAGGACGCTGTGGAATACCGTATAACGCATCAATTTCAGGGAATAAGACTTTTAAAGCACCACAGGCTCTTAAGACTTCAAAATACTCATCTGCGTGGTCTTCCATTAATGCACGAGACGTCTCCTTCCATACACGTTCAGGTGTAAGGGCTTCAAGTTCGCCAGATTTGGCAAGCTCTTGCATCAGCGCAAGTGTTTCTTCAGCCACTTTAAAACCTAAAGCTTTATAACGTGCTGCAAAACGTGCAATCCGCAGAACTCGCAAAGGATCTTCGACGAAGGCATCAGACACATGGCGAAGGATGCGTCGCTCTAAATCTTGTTGACCATGGTAGGGATCATAAATCTGACCTGCATCATCCATAGCAATCGCATTGATCGTGAGGTCACGTCGAATGAGATCTTGTTCGAGTGTGACATTGACGTCGGTATAAAAGTCAAAGCCATGATACCCATGTCCAGACTTACGTTCTGTACGGGCTAAGGCATATTCGTCTTTGGTCTCTGGATGAAGAAAAACAGGGAAATCTTTACCCACAGGTTGATAACCTTGAGCAAGTAATTGTTCCGGCGTTGCACCGACAACGACATAATCTTTTTCGTGATAGGGGTGCCCGAGCAAGTGATCTCGAACTGCACCGCCTACTAAATAAACTTGCATGAAAAAACCTCTATTCTTAGAGCAATCATGCTACAGAACAGAGGTTTTCTCAAGTCACAAAGTGTGTTCAGGTCAACTAAATTAGAGTGCTAGTTTTTCGTTTTCTTGAATCTCTGCAACTGTTAATGCAGTCATATTCACTAAACGGCGAGTTGTCGCTGTTGGCGTTAATATATGAACAGGTTTTGCAGCACCCAAAAGAATTGGGCCAATTGTCACGTTACTACCTGAAGTTGATTTCAACAAGTTGAACGAAATGTTCGCTGCATCTAGATTAGGCATAATCAGCAAGTTCGCAGAACCTTTAAAACGTGAGTTCGGGTATGCGAAATGACGAATATTTTCATCCAGTGCGGCATCACCATGCATTTCACCTTCAACTTCAAGTTCAGGTGCAATTTCTGACAAAATATCATAAACCTTACGCATTTTTTGTGCGCTAGGATCATTTTGGTCAGAACCGAAACTTGAGTGAGAAAGCAATGCTACACGCGGCGTAATACCAAAACGGCGTACTTCTTCAGCCGCTAAAATAGTCATTTCAGCAAGCTGTTCAGCTGTTGGATTACGGTTAATGTAAGTATCGGCAATAAACAAGTTACGGTCTTCAAGCATCAATGCATTCAGCGTGAAGAAATTATTGCGGCCTTCTTTTAGACCAATCACATTGCTGACGAAGTCTAAGTGAATGTCGTAGCTAGAATAAGTACCACATAGCATACCGTCAGCCACACCATGACGAACCAGCATTGCAGCGATCAGGGTAGAGCGACGACGTGCTTCACGCTGAGCGTATTCAGGTGTTACACCTTTACGTTGCATGATGCTGTAGTAATCGTCAGCAAACTTATCGTAATCAGGGTTTTTCTCTTGATCGACGATAGTGATGTTCACGCCGTCTTCAAGACGTAGACCTAATTTTTTGATGTTTGCTTCAATGACTGCAGGACGACCGACAAGAATTGGTTTTGCTAAACCTTCATCAACAGCAATTTGCACCGCGCGAAGTACACGCAAATCTTCACCTTCAGCATATGCAATGCGTTTCGGATCAGTTTTCGCTTGCGCAAAAATTGGTTTCATCATGAATGCAGAGTTATAAACAAACTCAGACAAACGTTGACGATATGCAGAGAAGTCTTGAATCGGACGAGTTGCAACACCAGAATCCATCGCTGCTTGTGCAATTGCAGGTGCAATTTCAAGAATCAAACGTTGATCTAATGGGCGCGGAATCAGGTAATCACGACCAAATGAAGCAGATTTTTCACCATACGATGCAGCATCAGCTTCGACATGCGCCATGCGAGCAATCGCATGTACACAAGCAATCTTCATCTCTTCATTAATCGTAGTTGCGCCAACATCTAGTGCACCACGGAAGATATAAGGGAAGCAAAGGGCATTGTTTACTTGGTTTGGATAGTCTGAACGGCCAGTTGCCATAATCACGTCTGGACGTGCTTCATGTGCATGTTCAGGAAGAATTTCAGGGTCTGGGTTAGCAAGGGCAAAGATAATCGGATCTTTCGCCATGACTTTAACCATTTCTTTGGTCAAAATACCTGCTGCAGAAAGACCAAGGAACATGTCAGCACCTTCCATTACATCAGCAAGCTGAGAGCCTTCGATGTCCTGAACGTATGCCTTTTTCGACTCATCCAAGCCTTCACGTTTAGTCGTCAATAAACCGCGTGAATCTGCCACAACGATGTTTTCTTTTTTCACGCCAAGTGCGCAAAGTAAGTTCAAACATGAAAGGGCAGCAGCACCTGCGCCAGAAGCGACAATTTTGATTTCTTCAATTTTTTTGCCATTGAGTTGAAGTGCATTCAGTAATGCAGAACCCACAATGATCGATGTACCGTGTTGGTCATCATGGAACACAGGAATATTCATGCGTTCACGAAGTTTTTGCTCGATGTAGAAACACTCTGGGGCCTTGATGTCTTCAAGGTTGATACCACCGAAAGTAGGTTCTAATGCTGCAACGATATCTACGATTTTGTCTGGATCATTTTCAGCAATTTCAATGTCAAAAACATCAACACCAGCGAATTTTTTGAATAGAACGCCTTTACCTTCCATAACAGGTTTTGACGCTAGAGGACCAATGTTACCTAAGCCCAGTACGGCTGTACCGTTACTGACTACAGCAACAAGATTACCGCGCGCTGTGTAAAGTGCAGCAGTAGATGGGTCGCGTTCAATTTCTAAACAAGGTGCAGCGACACCTGGCGAGTATGCGAGGGCTAAATCGTGTTGGTTGACCAATTGTTTGCTTGGTGTAACGCTGATTTTCCCCGGAGTTGGAAATTCGTGATAATACAAAGCCTGCTGTTTTAAAGATTGATCGTCCATCTGTATCTCGATTGTGTTTTGTTTATCCAATATAAAGCTGAAATGCTTGCTTTATCCGCTTGAATATAACATTAGTTGCACAGTTGGGACAGTCGAAGTTGCGTCTTTTTTAGACAATCTTATAGCTCAGGCATAGTGA
Source organism: Acinetobacter sp. YH01020 (assembly GCF_013420275.1). Lineage (NCBI taxonomy): Bacteria > Pseudomonadati > Pseudomonadota > Gammaproteobacteria > Moraxellales > Moraxellaceae > Acinetobacter > Acinetobacter sp. YH01020. The sequence goes on along the minus strand of NZ_VOYN01000020.1, from coordinate 35,539 downwards.
CTTATATTAAGTATGTATAAGCAGGTGAAGAGATATTATTTTCTAGGAACACGGTTGCCTCTTCTTGTGGCAATGGCTTAGAGAAAAAATAGCCTTGAGCAATATCACATTCTAAGTCTTGTAGGTACTGTAACTGTTGTTCAGTTTCAATCCCTTCAGCGACTACCGTCATGCCCATCGCTTTGCCCATGGCAATCATGGCACTGACGATGGCCAATTGTTTATTTTCACCAATTTTAGAGATAAAACTGCGGTCTATTTTTAAGATATCAATTGGGAAATCAGCTAAATAGGACAGTGATGAGTAGCCCGTACCAAAGTCATCAAGTGAAATATTGATTTTACGTTTTTTGATTTCATTCAACAGTTCACGTACTGAATCTAGATTTTCGACCAAAGAGGATTCAGTAATTTCCAGTTCCAGACTAGCACCATCAATTTGATTGGCATCTATCGCTTCATCGAGATCATTTAACAATTGTCCGCGTCGCAGTTGCTGCGCGACAATATTGACGGATACACAAATATTTTGATAACCCAAATTGTTCCAAAAACGAATTTGCTGTGCAGTTTTTTGCAGGACAAAACGCCCGATATCCGAAATTAAACTGGTTTGTTCTGCTAAAGGAATAAATAAGCCCGGCGGTATTAAGCCTTTTTCAGGATGATTCCAACGTACTAAGGCTTCAAAACCATAAATATTTTTATCACGGAAATTGATCTTCGGTTGGTAATACACCACCAACTCATTATTTTGAATGGCTTTACGCAAGTCTCGTTCCAAGAAGATCCCTTGCTCTAATAATGCGGTATTTTCATTGGAATAATAACGTGTGGTATTGCCACCCAAATTTTTTGCTTCGCTCAGCGCTTGTTCTGCACAATTATTTAGATAATCTAGCTGACGGCCATGCTCAGGGTAGAACGCGACGCCCATCGATAAAGTGATGACATGATCTTGACCAAAAATATTAAATGGAATGCTAAAGGCTTTATTGATGCGTTCACAATGCTCTTGCACAGAAGGGCGGATGTGTGAAATTTCATACACTATCGCAAAATCATCGCCATTTAAGTGTGCGACAAACAGAGCTTCGGTATTGGTTAGACGTAAACGCTGTGCGACTTGGCGTAACAGTTCGTCACCACCATTGTTGCTGAGATATTCATTTAATGGACGGAAACGGTCGATGTTTAAACGAATAACGGCCAACTGTTTAATCGAATCTTGCTGCGAAACTAAATATTGGTGCAGTTGATAGTTGTAATAAAAACGGTTAGGTAAATCTGTTAAGGTGTCATAGTTTTCTAAATAAGATAAACGTTGTTCTTGCAATTTACGTTCGGTTAAGTCTGAAACAATCCCGATATAATGGGTGACGCGGTTTTGATCATCGGTAATGGCATTAATATGCATCCACAGCGTCAGTTCTTTACCTGAAAGAAATTTTTCGTGCAATTCACCATCATATTCACCAATTTTCAGCACTTGTTTAATGATCGAGTAGTGCATACTGCGTTGAATTGATTTGTAATTCGCTGTGATATCAAAAAGATGTTTGCCAATAATTTGGTCGTAGTTAAATCCGGTTAATTGTTCGTAAAACGGATTGACTTCGATATAGCACAGTTCTTCATTTAAAATGAAAATTCCTTCAGCGGCTTGTTCGAGTACACTAGCTGCAAGTTTTAAACGTTCTTGTGATGTCCGTTCTTGATGGATATCACGTCGAATACCGACCATGCGCAATGGCTTACGATTATCTGGATCGCGTTGAATGACCCGTCCAATATCATGTACCCAACTCCATTTTCCTTGACTGTTTTGAATCCGATAGGTGGCCTCATAACGGTCTTTAAATCCACGTAGATGTTGAATCATTGCCGACTTAAAATGAGGGATATCATCAGGATGGATCACATGTTGTAACTGTTGCTGATGCTCTTTCGAATGTCTAAGGGTTTTTTCTTGCTTATAGTTGGTGACAACGATTTTACGATCCTTGATATTCCAATCCCAAGGACGTAAACCTGCAATTTCATGTGCAAGGACTAAATTGGCCTGTTGGTTTTCTAAATCCTTGTTCATTTGCTCAATGTCGAAGGTCCGTTCTTTGACTTTTTGTTCAAGGATTTGGTTACCTAGTTGTAATTGTAATTCGATGTCACGTGATTTGTTGACTTCATCTTGGAGCTGCTGACACAGTTCATCAGTCCATTTGACTTGTTGCTTGGCACTATCAACCAGTAGGTTGTTTTTTGCATGTAAGGTCGACACACGACGGTGAATCCGATATGACGTCATGGCGCACATTAGAATCACAATGAGCCCAAAATTAATACTCAGGCTAAATAAGTGATTTGAACTATCTAAGAAAAAGAACTGTGCAATCAGATAGGGCACGATAGACGGGATAAAGGCTAAACAAAAATAATTGAGTTTTTGCGTTAAATAGGTCAAACCAAAGGTTTGCGTCACGATCAATAGTAAGGCGGAGAGCGTTAAGGCCTGAATCGGTTCAAAGCTTTGATTGGTCGCAGGTAAATAGTAAAAAATTAAAAAGATACCGCTCGCAATAAGCGTACCGACTGAAAAACACTGAAATTGTAGCCAACGATGCGCAATCATCAGTGAATATTGTTCAGGTTTAAAATAAACGGTGCTAATCAGCCAGCATAAACTGACAAAAACTTCGGTAAAAATAAACCAAATATTGAAATATAAAGATGGTGATTTATAAAAAATTTGATATATCGAAAAAATATATAAGCAAATAATCAGAATACTGACTAAAAAATAGCGGCTATGGCGAATCGTGTTCGCAATTTGAGCAGTATGATTGTACTGCTTGATATATTCATCTTGTTTATACGTCATGAATATAAAAACCCTGCCTTAACCAAATTTAGATCGTTGTATTTGTATTGTTCCTGAGAGCATTTGTTTATTCTTAGTAACAAATCATTTGTTTTTATTGACTCTAGGGTAATTGCGTTACAAATAAAAAGCAATATCAAGGATGCCATCATTGATGCTTTCAGATGAACCATCGAGTAAAAATTAAATAAATTTATAATTTAAAATTGAAAGTGCAACTACAGGTGCAGTTTCTGTGCGAAGGACACGTTCACCGATACACCAGTTCACAAAACCTTTCTCATTTGCGGCGCTGATCTCGGCTTCGCTCAAGCCACCTTCAGGGCCTATCAGTAAGGCAAATTGTGGGTCAGCATCAGCTAATACATCAACTTCATCTTTATTGGGTGCGAGTACCAATTTTGTTGTCGGTAGGTCACTTTCCAACCATTTTTCAAGGGAAAGAGGCGGAAGTACTTTAGGAACAATGTTGAGTCCACACTGTTCGCAAGCAGCAATAGCAATGCCTTGCCAATGGTCAAGTTTCTTTTGATCACGATCGTACTTCAAACGCATCTCACAACGTTCTGAAGTGAGTAGTTGAATTTCAGAAACACCGAGTTCCACCGCTTTTTGAATCGCATAATCCATGCGGTCGCCTTTGCTCATCACTTGACCCAATAGTGCCGTAAAATGTGGTGTGCGATTGCTTGGATTGAATTGCAAAACTTGGACGGCAGCCGACTTTTTAGCGATTTCAACCAATTCAACATGGTATTCGCCACCTTGCCCATTGAACAAAGTGGCGGTTTCGCCCACTTGAGCACGTAAAACTTTTACCCAGTGATGAAACACTGTTTCCGTTAATTCAACAGTCGTATCAACAGTTAAATCAGCTTCAATATAAAAACGTGGCATTAAAGTTTTACTCTCAAATAGGTCGAAATGTCTTATGCTAGACCGAGGTCTTTCACAAGTTGGCGTGTAGGGTCAGTGGTGTTCATGGTATAGAAGTGCAAGCTTGGCGCACCGCCAGCAATCAGGCGTTCGCAAAGTTTTACAATCACTTCATGACCAAAGGCTTTGATTGACGCTGTATCGTCGCCATAAGTCGCAAGCTGTTTGCGAATCCAACGTGGAATTTCTGCACCTGTACCATCAGCAAAGCGAATTAAATTACTTGCATTGGTAATAGGCATGATGCCTGGAGCGACAGGAATGTTCACGCCTTCTTTTTGAATGCGTTCTACAAAGTAGAAGTAGGCATCTGGATTGAAGAAGAACTGTGTGAGTGCTGCGTTAGCGCCCGCATTGGCTTTATCACAGAAACGTTTGATGTCGAGATCAAAGCTGTCTGCTTGCGGATGCATTTCAGGGTAAGCAGCCACTTCAATTTTGAAGTGATCGCCAGTGTGCTCACGAATGAAACTTACAAGATCAGTTGCATAAGGCAATTCGCCCAAGCCCACCTGACCAGACGGCAAGTCACCGCGCAGCGCAACAATGCGGTCAATACCTTGTGATTTATACAAATCTAGCAATTTAGCAATACGTTCTTTGCTGTCACCGATACAAGACAGGTGAGGAGCAACTGGCGTGCCTTTGCCGTTGAAATCGTTCAATGTAGACAAAGTACGTTCACGGGTAGAACCGCCTGCACCATAAGTCACAGAGAAAAATTCAGGATTTAATAATTGTAGTTCTTGGTGTACAACTTTAAGTTTTTCCGCGCCCGCATCAGTTTTGGTCGGGAAGAACTCAAAGGAAATAGGAATCTGTTTTGACATGTTCAAATCCTTTTTTATAAATACTTTTATTTAAAAAAAATCCCCTCATCCTAACCTTCTCCCAGAGGGAGAAGGGACTTCCATTATGAAAGTAATAGTGATTTGGAGTTAACATCAAATTTGCTTTCACAATGAAGAGTTCCCTCTCTTGCGCTGAGCTTCAAAGCAGTGCTTGAAGCACGCTCAGGAGAGGGTTAGGAAGAGGTATTTATAAAACTTAGTATTTATAAGCCTCAGCTTTGAACGGGCCTTCAACTTGAACACCGAGGTAATCCGCTTGTTCTTGAGTCAAAGTCGTCAATACGCCACCGAAACCTGCAACCATTGCAGCAGCAACTTCTTCGTCTAATTTCTTAGGAATAAGTTCTACGCGGATTGCAGCTTGTTTTTGATCTTCTGGAAGATCAGCAAATTTTTCAGCGAACAAGTGCATTTGACCCAATACTTGGTTAGCAAAAGAACCATCCATAATACGCGATGGGTGACCAGTTGCGTTACCAAGGTTCACCAAACGACCTTCCGAAAGAAGGATTAAGTAATCGTTTTCATTTTCTGTACGATACACTTGGTGAACTTGTGGCTTCACTTCAACCCACTTGTAACCGCGTAGGTAGTTTGTATCGATTTCAGTGTCGAAGTGACCGATGTTACAAACTACAGCGCCAGCTTTTAATGAATCAAGCATTGCTGCGTCACATACGTGGTAGTTACCAGTCGTTGTTACGATCAAGTCAGTATTTTGAAGAAGGTCAAGGTTGATGTCTTCTTTCTTGCCAGTTTGAATGCCATTTTTATACGGAGCAACAACTTCGAAACCGTCCATGCATGCTTGCATTGCGCAGATTGGGTCAACTTCAGTTACACGTACAATCATGCCTTCTTGACGAAGTGATTGAGCAGAACCTTTACCTACGTCGCCATAACCGATCACAAGCGCACGGCGGCCAGATAAAAGCATATCTGTACCACGTTTGATGGCATCATTTAGAGAGTGACGGCAACCGTATTTGTTGTCGTTTTTAGACTTAGTTACAGAGTCGTTTACGTTAATCGCTGGAACTTTTAAAGTACCGTCGCGGTGCATTTCGTAAAGACGTTGAACACCTGTAGTGGTTTCTTCAGTAATACCGTGGATTTTAGCAATTACTTCTGGGTATTTTTCGTGAACAAGTGCAGTTAAGTCACCGCCATCGTCCAGAATCATGTTGGCATCCCAAGGTGTACCGTTCACATTGATTTGCTGTTCAAGACACCACATGTATTCTTCTTCAGTTTCGCCTTTCCAAGCAAATACTGGAATACCCGCAGCAGCGATTGCAGCAGCAGCGTGGTCTTGAGTAGAGAAGATGTTGCACGAAGTCCAGCGAACTTCTGCGCCCAATTCAACTAGAGTTTCAATTAAAACTGCAGTTTGAATGGTCATGTGGATACAGCCTAGGATTTTCGCGCCAGCAAGCGGTTTAGCAGCTGCATAGCGTTTACGAAGGCCAATAAGCGCTGGCATTTCTGCTTCAGCAAGTTTGATTTCTTTACGGCCGTAGTCAGCTAGTGAAATATCGGCAACTTTGTAATCTGTAAATGAAGCATTAACCGCGTTCATCACGATCTCCTTAATAAAAACAATTGATCATTCAGTTCGCGGATGCCGTTGTTGATTGGAACGAGTGTCCAACCGAATCGTCGAGCCTAGCGATCTTATATTTAGTGCCTATAAGAAAGTCGCAGCATCCCTCGACTAGCGGTGTATTGTACTTGGAAATAGAGTGAGTTCCAATCAAAAATTGGTTAATATGTAGATGAATAATCTGATAATAAAAAGATAATAACGTACATATCATGAATATATTAAAATTTAATATTTTCCTAGTTTTACTCGTATCTTCACAAGCTGTCTCAGCAAGGCGAGGCGACTTTTCACCACAAGATATTTTTTTTTCTGCCTTTAATTTTGATTGGGGTTTTATCCTTATTTAAATTTTCAGGCTTTATTGAAAATTATACGAAAGGCTTAAATTTAACCCTTAGAGTAGTCATAAAAGCAGTGAGTTTTATTATTTTGATTGGCATCATTGCCCTTATAATTATCGGGATAGGGCTAATTTCTGAGTATATTCCTGAAAAATGGTCGATGATATTCTAGTGCAATTTTAAATATAAAAAATTGGAAGCTAATAATGAAAAAATTAACTGCATTCATATGCTTGTGTTTTTCAGCACTAACATATGCCAACGATTCAACAGGCTACGTGGCAACAGGCGGTGTGCAATACCTGAAAAATAAAGATATTCAAATGTTCAGTGAAGACCTGTTTATTAGTAAAAAAATCATCAAGGTCGATTACCAGTTCAAAAATTTAAGCAATAAAGATGTGACTGAAACGGTCTTATTTCCGCTGCCAAAAGTTGAAAACTTCTTTGAATCTGATTTTGCCAATACTGAAAAATTGCTAAAAAGTTTTAAAGTTCAGGTGAATGGAAAAACGATTCAGCCTGAAATGCATGTGCGCACTTTTATTCAAAAAGATGAAAAAACAGCCCCGATTGATATGACGGAGAGTTTTAAGCAATGCGGGTTTACGGAAAAAGACATGCTGAATCCGTGGAGCAGGCAAGATGATGAATATGAAACATTCGAGACAAAGCTCAGAAACTGTAAAAATGCAGCGCTGCAAAAAGTATTGCCCAATGATTCGAGTGAAGAAATTTCATGGTCATCTCAGGTGATTTACAGCTGGAAGCAAACCTTTAAAGCCAATGCGCTCACACGTGTACAGCATCAATATGCACCGCTGGTGGGCGGGTCTGTGGCTTTATATCCTGATGAATATAATCAAAGTTATTGTATGGATCAAAAGTTTAAGGCAGGACTCAGAAAGGCCAAATCACAGCATGCACCATTTCAAGCGCTGGGCTATATCTTAAAAACAGGCGCCAATTGGGCAAAGCCTATTCAAGATTTTAAGCTGACTATTGAGCGGGATGCTAACGAACTGGTTTCTTTTTGCTGGGCAGGAAAAGTGAAGAAAATCAGCGCTACGCAGTTTCAAATGGTTGAAAAGAATTTTGTGCCCAAACAAGATTTGGACATTATTTTTGTGAGTAAACGTCCGTCATAAGACACAATCCAGCAAGAGATATAACCAAAGTAATGAGCCTAGAAAAATTTAAATCATATGCTGCATATTTCTTGGGAATGTGTGCCTGTTTATATGGTTGTTATACTTTTTTCTATGAAAATGACAAATGGCATTTGTTGCTGTTTTCAATAATGTTGTACGGCTTGCTGTATGCAGTATTTAGATTTATCAGCAAAAAATCATGGAGCTGGTTGTGTCATGGCCTCAGTTTTATTGTTTTGTATAGCACTGTTTTAGCCATATTTTTTAGTTCAAGTTTTTTACAAATTAAAGAATTTCAACTGACTCATCCCAACTGGATTTTGGCAGATCAGGTTCATATTAATCAAGTTGAAATTGATGATTATAGGCAAAGGCGTTCACTGCAATATGCGTATACGCGAGTGCAATACCAATACATGCTGAATGAGCAAATAAGTACAGGTGTTGCAGATAAACTTGACCCGCAATATATGCTTTGGTTTCTTGAAACGTCGCAGGATTTAAGAGTCAGAGCAGCACTCAAAACTGAGCATGCAATACATCAGCAGCAGTATTCAGTGTATGTAAATACTCAAAATCCGAATCAATCACAATTTTTTCTTAACCAAGACTATTTTGAACTTCGTAATTCAGGGTTTGCATGGCTGATTTACGGCCTTCAAATGCTGTCCTTGGTTTTAGTTCTTATCGTTGTCATTTTGCTGTGGGATGCCTTTTCTGATTCGAAAGAATCTAAGACCGCTAAAAAAGTAAGACTAAGCCTAAGGCAAAGGTGTAAAAAGCTAAACCTGATATGGAGTAAACATCTTCGTCCTAAAAAACTTCTGCACTAGGGATAAATTTTTTTTGATGCGGCATAACTATGTTTATAAAAATTGCCGTACAAATCGCGCTGATTTGTTTATTATCACTGCAGATTTAAGTTGTGAGTTCTTATTATGTCTTTGGAAATGCCTGAAGAATTAGCCAATCTTGAAGCCAATGGCGGCATTTTTGCAGTATGGATGCTGTTGCAGCACTTAGGTATAGATGCAGACATTCAGCAGCTCATCGAAGTTTGCGCTTATGAAGCTGGCCATGGCACAACAACCATTGGTTTGGCTGTAGGACTGAAAAAGTTTGGCTTTCTAGTAAAGTTTTACACAGAGCATGATCCTGAGCTGCAAGACAGTGAAAAACGCAGCTATGCAGAAGCGGATCAATTGGAACTGCCTATATTACCTGCAATTGGCTATGCACAAATCCAGCAGGCTTTTGAACAAAATCAGTTTGTGATTGTCTATTACGACACCCTAGACGGAGTGGGGAATCATTCCTTGGTGTATGACATTGATGAGACAGAGATCAGTTTCTTTGACAGCTTTGATGCCATGCCAGCAGACGTATTTGAACAGCAGCGTGGTGCGGAAGGCATTTGCCGACAAGTCATTACTGTTGACGTAAATAGCTATGTAGCGAGCTGAGCCATTTTGTTAAAAGCAAAAAGCCCATCATGAGATGGGCTTTATTTTTTAGAAAATAATTGGATTACTGCTCAGCCACATTGGCTTTTTCATTCCAAAAATCTGCTTTTTCTTCATCGGCGTCGATGCCTAATCCATTGGCATAAATAAAAGCCAAATCACGCATGGCCTGAACTTCACCTAATTTTGCAGATTGTTCAACCAGTTCAATGGATTTAGCGACATCTTTTTCCACCACATCGCCGCGACGGTAAAAATTGGCCAATTCTAAAATAGCAGCAGGATGGTCATGCTTCGCCGCTTGTTCTAACCAGCGGTGCGCATGTTCAAAATAGGTTTTAGATTCTTCCGGATCTTCTTCGAGCATATCTTTGGCATAGACTGCATAGCCTTCACCCAGCCAATACATTGCTTCTACATGACCTAACTGAGCTGCTTTGAGTGCCCATTCTTCAGCAAGTTCAACATGCTCATCATTTTCACTTTGCATATAAATTTCAGCCAGTTTAAATTGAGCATCTTTATTGCCTGCCATAGCGCGGTTATATAAAGCAGGAGAGATTGAAAGTTCAGACATGTGTAATCCAAAAGAGCAGAATAGGCATAGCCTAATCGGTTGGCATGAAAAAAGCCAATCCGAAGATTGGCTTTCAATGTTTAGAGATCGTTGTCTAAAGAATTAAAATTTCAATAACACTGCAGACAATACAAATATGACAACTAATGCACCAATAATTTTCCAAAAATACTCAGCGATGTAACTAATACATAGCCCGACAAATAAAGCCGCAATGGTCAGCGCGCCAAACCAATAACTGATGTTATTGCTCGGCGTGCCAAGTGAGAGGCAAAGTAGTAAGGCGATGATCAATAGCACCCAGCCGACTAACGTGGCTAACCGTGTTTGGCCCACACTTAACTCTTTGCTGTAGAACTGCTTTTGATGTTTTGACATGCTGCTTGCCAAGGCAAAAAAACCTAAGCTACTCAGTGTCCAAATCAGGAGAAAGAACATCATGCTTCAACCTCCTTTGTGCCACGTGCTTTTTTAACAGGCAGCCCTTTATGCTTTTTCACTTTGTAAAATGAATAGGCAAACAAGATAGCCAAAAGCCACATTGCAAGATCAAAGGATGCAATCATCCATTGGCCATTTGCCATGGTATTCCAAAGCGGTTGACCACCAGTCATGAAGTTTACAATCGGCAGTAAGGCAAAAATTGCTGTGGCAAAAGCTAAAAGTTCTAGCCACGCTTGACGATGCGTACGGAACATCGCATAAACGAGCGTCAGTAGCCAAACAATAAAGAAACTACGAATTTCTAATTCCGAACGGTTTTCAAGTTGTGCGGGAATAAAACGGTTGGCATAGAAAAATGCTGCGCAGGCAATCGGCAAACCAATAATCGCTGCAATATTGGTCACTTCAACCGTGCGGTAGCCAAATGATTTAAAGCCTTGTTTTTGCTGTTGCGGCGCACGTTTTACACACCACAGAATGAGACCTGTAGCGACCATCAGTGTGCCTACAATCCCTGAAATAAACAGCAGCCAACGTAGTGCTAAATCTACACCGCGTGCTTCATGTAGCGTGGTCACTACATTGTAAATACCCATCGGTACAGAAGGGTGCTTTAACTTGGCACTTTCGTCAGTTAAGTCTTTGCCAGTTACGCCATCAAATTGTTTGCTTGCATAGACATTTCGATACGCGACACTTTCACCATGTAAGGCACGTAGCTCAATTTTAGCTTGGTCTGTATTCGGTGCAATGATGCTAACGGTACTAATCGGATTGTTTTTCCATTCAGTCTGAACCGCAGTCACGATTGGCGCTAAGTTGGTCAACGGCGCAGCAACGACAGGTTGCTCTTCACGTTTAGAGCGACGATCTCCTCGACCTTCACCACGGCCCTCAGCACGATTTTCGCCTTGGTTTTGCGCAGAATTGGCACGGGCTTGCTGTGGGCGTTCGCCACGTTCTTCGCGTCCTTGGGCAGATTCACGTCCTTCAGGTTTATTTTCTTGAACTAGGGCACGATTTTGTTCTTGTAAAAATTGTCCCCGGTTTTCATAAATACGCTCAATCCCCCAAGGCATGATCGTAAATAACAGCAGCAACAGGCCACTAAAGGTGATCATGATGTGGAAGGGAAGCGCAAATACTGCGGTTGCATTATGTGCATCGAGCCAAGAACGTTGTCCTTTACCTGAACGGAAGGTAAAGAAATCTTTAAAGATTTTTTTATGAGTAATCACACCACTAATGATGGCAACTAACATCAACAGTGTCGCTATCCCGACAAACCATCGCGTCCACATACGTGGCATACCATAAAGTTCGAAATGGAAACGATAGAGAAAATTACCACCACGCGTATCGCGCGGCTCAAGCACTTCACCTGTAGCACTATCAATGTAGATTTGTTTACCACCACGGCGTGCGCGAGGGTCTTCACCTTGTTCACGAACGGTAATTAATGTGGCATTTTGACGCGTATTTGGCAGCAAAATATTCCAAGCACCTGCATTCGGATGATTTTGCTGTAAATAATTCAGTGCGACTTCAGTTTGTTGGACTTGTGAACTGGCTGGAACAGATTGATGCAGCTCAGGTGTCATCCAAACATTGATTTCATTTTTAAAGAAGCTTAGGGTCCCGGTCAGGAAAATTGCATACAGCAACCAACCTAAGATTAGGCTGGCCCATGTATGCAGCCAAGACATGGACTGGCGAGGTCCCTCTACTTTTGCATCAACACGCATTTTAGCTTCCCATCATCATGTAAATGGCATACAAACACACCGCAGGGATCACAATACCTAAAGTTGCTTTGAGGGTTTTATTCACCATAAAGACCCAAATAAATGCACAGCTCCACAGGATAAATGCAATTAAAGTTGCACTCATGGCTGCACTTCCACGGTCTTCGCTAAACACATCTGCGATTACGATGGCAGATAGCATCGCGACAACATATCCGCCCACTAAAGCGAGGGCAAAGCGATAGAAAATCATCAAGCGATAGGTCAATAGAGAGGGGGTATCTTTACGTGCTTTAGGCAGCGCAGATGTGAGGGGTGTCACGAGTGCCTCAGGTGGTGAGCTATTCATAAAATACTTAAGCGCTTGGAAATTGTATTAAAGTTAATCTAAATGATAACAATTATTATTAATAATTAGAATAATATATTCACAAATTTATTGATTTTTCAGCATGCTGAGTAGAAATTGATTTAAAAAGAGGGGAATTAAAGGCGAAAAAATAGCGACCGGAGTCGCTATTTTAGAATGCAAGAATGCTTAATTTTCTACATTATTGCTCTTGTTGAATGCCTGCAACTAACCAGTCTTGATCAGAACCCGCAGGTTTAACAAAATGCCATACTTCAGCAAATGGCTGTGGCAAACTATTTAAGTCTTCACTTACCGTACCTGTAAAACGCACACTTACAACGTATTGAACATTTTCGTTAGCAGAATCGACCACCATAGCATTTAAGTTAGAAAACTCAGCAACGTCTTCATCTTTATTCGCCATAATGTCGTTATACATAGACTGGTAAAGATCAGGCGTTAAGTAACGCTGAATTTCAGAAATGTTGCTTGCCGTATTCATCGATTGAATGTGGTTAAAACGCTGACGTGCAACACGTAAAAATGTTGCTGGCTCTGTACCATCAGGCAATTGATTGCCGCTGTTGGTATAGGCAGCACCAAAAGGCGCGTTCGTTGCTGCAGCTGCACCAAATGGAGCATTTGAAGCTGCTGAATTACCGCCTACAGAATTACCAAAAATATTCGTATTGTCATTACCTGCACGAGGTGCAGCATTTTGCTGGCCAAACGGTGCATTGTTTGCACCGCTGTTTGGCGCATACGGATTGTTAGTGGCTAGTTTTTTTTTTGCGCCCATCTTACGGAAAATGAAGAAGGCAACAGCAGCGGCAAGTAAAATCCAGATCCAGCCTGGAATACCACCTTTCTCTTCCTGTTGTTGAGCTTGCGCTTCAGAAGCTGCTTGACCGTTATTGTCATCGGCCATCGCATTTGCAGCGACAGCACCAATTGCAGCACCAGCCACACCAGCAGCAACCATTCCGCCCACATTCGAGCCAGATTTTGCTGGAGCGCCAGCAGTTGCATGCTGTTGAACAGGAGCAGATTGACGAGGTTGCTGATAAGACTGAGTTGGAGCAGCTTGACGGCTCATACCATGGCTTTTACCACCACCGGCACGTTTCGCTTCTGCAATCGGCGCTACCAAAAGGGCTGCTGTTAAAAGAGCAGTCATCAAACCACGCTGTCGAACTTCCATCAAATTTTCCTATATCTATATAAAGTTAAAATAGCCATCTAGTTATGCCGCCATTTGTACTGAATTTCAATAGAACATCGGTAAAAAATTGAAAATTCATTCAAAATAAACGATTCAGCGTGACTAAGATTCATCGGTCAGCGTAATTGCCTGACTCAACGCCTCATGTAAACGTGCGACAGAAATAATTTCTACACCTGAAATGGGTTTTTGCGGTGCATTACCACGCGGCAAAATAATGGTTTTAAACCCATGCTTAATGGCTTCTTTGAGTCGTTCCTGTCCATTGGGTACAGGACGGATTTCGCCTGAAAGGCCGACTTCACCAAATACTGCCAAATGCTGTGGCAGGGCTTTAGCTCTTAAGCTAGAGGCGCAGGCTAAAAGTACCGCAAGGTCAGAACCGGTTTCTGTGATTTTTAAACCACCCACGACATTGACATAGACATCTTGTCCTGCAGTTTGTACGCCACCATGACGGTGCATAACGGCTAAAAGCATGTTTAAACGGTTTTGTTCTAAACCTAAGGCCACGCGTCGAGGTTGTCCGTGCGCATCATCTACCAAAGCCTGAACTTCAACCAAAAGTGGACGTGTACCTTCACGGCTAATCATGACAATGGAACCCGGAATGGCTTCATCATAACGACTCAGGAAAATAGCGGATGGGTTTGATACCTCGCGCAGACCTTTATCGGTCATGCCAAATACACCAAGCTCGTTGACTGCACCAAAACGGTTTTTCACTGCACGAATCATACGGAAGCGCGAGTCAGACTGACCTTCAAAATACAAAACACAATCGACCATGTGCTCAAGCACGCGAGGGCCTGCCAAAGAACCTTCTTTCGTTACGTGACCGACAATAAACAATGCTGTGCCACTATTTTTGGCAAAGCGGGTCAGGAGTGCAGCCGATTCACGAATTTGCGAAACACCCCCCGGCGCAGACTGGAGTGTCTCGGTGTATAAGGTTTGGATCGAATCTAAAATGGCCACGGCAGGGCGTTCATGTGCCAATACTTCACAAATGCGCTCGACACAGGTTTCTGCCATGACTTTGAGTTGATCGGTCGGCAAATCTAGGCGCTGGGCACGTAGCGCCACTTGAGACAAGGATTCTTCACCAGTGACATATAAGGCAGAACTTTTACTCGCCGCCATATAGGTTGCAGTTTGTAGCAAAATAGTGGATTTACCAATGCCGGGGTCACCACCAATCAGCACAACTGAACCTGTGACAAGTCCACCGCCAAGCACACGGTCAAATTCACCAATACCTGTTGCCATTCGGGTTTCATGCGAAACAGAAACTTGATTTAAGGTGGTCACAGCAGCGGCTTGACCTGCATAGCCACCGCCCATTTTAGGCTGTGCACGGTGTGTAACGGCGGGTGCAATATTGACTTCGACTAATGAATTCCATTCACCACATTCGGTACATTGACCGGCCCATTTGGGATGATCAGCACCACATTGTTCACATCGATAGACATTTTTTGCTTTCGCCATAATATTTACTGTGCACAAACTCAAATTGAGTCACAGCATAGCGGTGAATACATCGAAAAACCAAGTTTTTATCGCATGAAATGACTGATGAAGGTCAATTGATGTCGTTTTATTTTCAATAGCTGCACTTTTACATAGTAAGCACTTTATAATAGCGCATTATATTTTTTGAAATGGGTCACCACATGACTGAACTATTACGACATATCGATGCCATCGCACGTGAAAAAAATCGTGATGTGTTATTTGTGCATTTTGAAGAATATGATCATCAACATCCTGAAAAAAATACGGTGCGTAATGATGTTATGCACTGGTTTGACCTGCAAAATATCGACTATTTCCCTTGTATGGGGCTAGAAGGTGAGTCTTTAATCGATAGTTATACAGGTGATTTATACCTTGACGTGCCTTTTGATGAAAGCAGCCCTGCATATAAAACCCTCAGTGAATACCTTGAAGATGAACAAGGGAACATGAAAATTCAGGGGGTATTGTTCTTTTCTTTATCTTTGGAAATTGCCCTAGAAATCGAAGCTGATCTGATGGAAGCCAGTGCTGTAGATTCTGAATATGCTGAAAATGAGTTTGGTGACCAATTTGGTGAAGGCTTTATTGAAGATGCTGAATCAGATCCAAAAGATGATGCAGCCAATGAAAGCAAGACGAAAAACGACAAATTCGATGATGGTCAAGTCGGTACGATTCAATAAGTAAATATCGATTTTCAGTCCGAATTAAAAAAGCCACGTGAATTCACGTGGCTTTTTGTTGAGCAGGATGGAGGGATTAGTACAACTCACCTGATTTACGACGTTCAATAAAATCTTTCGATTCTTTCACAATGATGCCTGAGAGCAATAACAGTGCAATACAGTTTGGTGCAGCCATCAAACCGTTAAAGGTATCGGCAAATAACCAAACGAGATCGAGTGTTACGACACAGCCAACAAAGACTGATGCGATGTAAATTAAGCGATAAATCAGTACTGACTTTTCACCTAAGAGGTATGTACAGCATTTTTCACCATAATAGCTCCAACCCAGAATGGTTGAATAAGCGAAGAAAATAATACCGAAAGTTACGACCCAACCACCGAAGCCCGGAAGTAGTTTGTCAAAAACACTAATCGTCAAAACTGCACCGGTTTGATCACCAAAGCTTTGTCCCGCCATGATGAAGCCCATCACAAGTACGATACCTGTAATAGAGCAAACAATGATGGTGTCTAAGAACGTACCTGTCATAGAGACAAGACCTTGACGTGCTGGGTGGTCAGTTTTTGCAGCCGCAGCGGCAATGGGTGCTGAGCCCATACCTGCTTCATTAGAGAATACACCACGTGCCACACCATAACGAATCGCAGCACCAATCGCACCACCCGCAGCAGCTTCGCCCGTAAATGCATAGCTAAAGATCATTTTTAGTGCAGGGATCACCAATTCAAGGTTGGTGAAAATAATGATTAAGCCACCCAATACATAACCTACAGCCATAATTGGAACAATAAATGAAGAGGCTTTAGAAATGGATTTGATGCCGCCTAAAATAACGAGTGCAGAGAATATGGTGATGACGATTGCAGTGGTGAGTGTGCTGATCCCTAAGCTGTTTTGCACAGCAAGCGCGACAGTATTGGACTGTACTGAGCTACCAATACCAAAGGATGCCAAAGTACCAAATAGGGCAAATACCACTGCCAACCATTTCCACTTAGGCCCAAGTCCACGTTCGATGTAATACATCGGACCACCGTTCATTTCGCCACTTTCATTTTTATGACGAAACTTTACAGCGAGTACACCTTCACCATATTTGGTTGCCATACCAAAGAGCGCGGTTATCCACATCCAAAACACTGCGCCCGGACCACCGAGCACACAAGCGGTGGCTACACCGGCAATATTACCTGTACCAATGGTGGCTGAAAGTGCGGTCATGAGTGAGGCAAAATGTGAAATATCGCCATCATGTTGATCTGCTTTAGGATGCTTGCCAAAGACTTGTTTGAATGCGAAAGGCAACATGCGAAATTGCCAGAAAAGCAGTCGGAAGGTGAGGAATACACCTGTTCCAACAATGAGGACCAACATGTATGGGCCCCAGACCCATCCACTGAGTGTTTCCATGATATTTTGAATTTCTTGCATAGTATCTTCTTCTTATCGGCCCTGAGTGAGTGAATGCTACATTTTTGATATCTGTAGCAATTGATATGCCATTGTTAGAAACTTCCATGATTTTTGGCATAAATTTTTATCGTTGGTAAAATATTTTTTGCATAAAATTTAAGTTATTACAAGTAAATTGTTGTTTTATTGGTCGCTTTAAAATGTGAACTGGCGCTAAGATTTTTATATATAAGAAAAATAAATTAACTTTGTCACTTAATCCGAAAATATAGATGATGAGAAATAATTTTGTATTTTCTGAAATTTTTACGTTAATTTGTCGCAATTGGAACGCGAAGTTGAATTAAATAATGTCAAATGAAATTCATGGATCGCACGCTGATAGCGGCGATTTGAAACGAAGCTTGTCCAACCGACACCTGCAATTGATTGCGATTGGTGGTGCGATTGGTACAGGTTTATTTATGGGGTCAGGAAAGACCATCAGTTTAGCTGGTCCGTCCATCCTTATTATCTATATGATTATTGGTTTTATGGTTTTCCTCGTCATGCGTGCATTAGGCGAGTTATTACTATCAAATCTTGAATATAAATCTTTTATCGATTTTGCAACCGACTTAATCGGGCCGTGGGCAGGTTATTTTGTGGGTTGGACCTATTGGCTGTGCTGGATCACTATAGGGATTGCTGATTTATCGGCCATCATTTATTACCTGCAATTCTTTAATGGAGGTAACCCGTTCTCGCCCGAAGAAGGGGTGATGATCAGTGTTGCCGCCATTGTATTTATCATGGGGTTAAACCTTGTTACGGTTAAACTTTTTGGTGAATTAGAGTTCTGGTTTGCACTGATTAAGATTATTGCAATCGTGGTGCTCATTGGTGTCGGTCTTTGGATGATCCTTACCGGTTTTACCTCATCGACAGGTGAAATCGCATCATTCACACATTTATGGTCACATGGTGGTCTATTCCCAACAGGAGTAACTGGCTTCTTGGCAGGTTTCCAAATCGCCATTTTTGCCTTTGTCGGCGTAGAACTCGTGGGTACTACGGCAGCAGAAACCAAAGATCCAGAACACAACTTGCCTAAAGCTGTGAACTCGATTCCGATTCGTATCATTATTTTCTATGTGCTGGCACTTGTGATTGTGATGTCCGTTACGCCATGGAATGCCATTGACCCAAGCATTTCACCATTCGTGAACTTGTTTAGCCAAGCCGGTATTGCTGCTGCTGCGATTATTATGAACTTGGTTGTGTTGTCATCAGTTATGTCATCGATGAATAGTGGTGTGTTCTCGACTTCACGTATGTTGTTTGGTTTATCTCGTGAAGAGCAAGGTCCAAAAGCGTTTGGCCGTCTAAACTCACGTGCAGTTCCGGCAAATGCGTTATATTTCTCGGCAGTTTGTTTGTTGTTAGGTGCTGCATTACAGTATTTCGTACCGAACACTGTTGAAGCCTTTACATTAGCAACCACACTTTCTACGATTTTATTTATCTGCGTATGGCTCATGATTATCTGGAGCTATATCGTTTACTATAAAACTCGTCCTGAGCTGCATGCGAAATCAACCTTTAAATTACCAGGTGGCTTATATACTTGCTGGCTTGTGATTATCTTCTTCATCGGCATGATTTATGTCTTGTCGCTAGAAGCAGATACCATGAAAGCGCTCATGGTGAGCCCAATTTGGTTCATCATTTTGATTATTGGTTATTTGGGTTTTTATAAGAAAAAGCACCATTAATTTACATTTTTGATCTGATGTAAAAACATAAATAGCTGTTCCTGAGGGGGCAGCTTTTTTATTTGGATATGGACTTATTTTAAGTTAAAACAGACTGTTTATTAGCGTTTCGATTTGTATTAAATAGCATTCAAATTGATATGCTATTTCAGTGAAATCAATAGCCTGATCGAGCTAGAAATAAAGACAAATAAGGATTGAAAATAGCACCATCAAAATTTGCTTAAATTTAGTGCAGAATGGCAAAAAGCTCACTTGGAATTACAGGGCTTTTCTTTTATCCGCGGGTTGATCACGTTATACTCGGAAAAATCTTTTCATTAGGTACGTTTATGTATCGTTTTATGAATTATAAAATTATTGTATTAGCAAGTGCTGTGCTGCTGACCGCTTGTGGTCAGTCTGGTGCATTGCATTTACCTTCAGATGCAAATGCAGATAAGCGCGCAAAATATCTGATTTATCCAGATACGCCTGCACAGCAAAAGCAGGAAAAACAAGCGGCTCCTGTTGCAACTGAATCGGAATCATCAAATTCTAACCCTACACCTTAATGCTTTTATAGAAAGGATACTTTCATGAGTTTCACCCGTACGAATGGGGTATTGCATGCAGAGCAATGTTCTTTACAACAGCTTGCACAGCAATATGGCACACCGCTTTATGTTTATTCAAAAGCTACTTTTGAAAAGCATTATTCAGATATGGATCGTGCATTTAGCTTTATCGACCATCAAATTTGTTTTGCGGTAAAGTCAAACTCTAATCTTGCGGTGTTAAACGTACTTGCCAAGCAGGGCGCTGGTTTTGATATCGTGACGGGTGGAGAACTCGCACGTGTGTTAAAAGCCGGTGGTGAAGCTTCTAAAATTGTATTCTCAGGTTTGGGTAAAACTGAAGCCGATATCCAAAAAGCATTGGACGTGGGTATTGCATGTTTTAACGTTGAATCACATGCAGAGTTGGATCGAATCCAAAAAGTTGCTGCTGCAATGGGTAAGAAAGCACCGATTTCATTGCGTGTAAATCCAGATGTGGATGCTAAAACCCATCCTTATATCTCTACGGGTTTAAAAGAAAATAAATTCGGTATTCCTTCAGACAGCGTTTTTGAAACTTATGCGTATGCGGCATCATTGCCAAATCTTGAGATTATCGGGATTGATTGTCATATCGGCTCACAGTTGACTGAAACTCAGCCTTTTGTTGATGCACTTGATCGTGTCATTGTGATGATTAATCAACTGAAAGAGATGGGGATTCAGCTGAAACACATTGATATTGGTGGTGGCTTAGGCGTAACGTACAAAGACGAAGTTCCGCCAACCGTTGAAGAATATGCTCAGGCAATGCGTCCGGCTTTAGAAAAATTAGGGCTTAAGGTGTATATGGAACCGGGGCGTAGTATTTCTGCAAATGCAGGTGTGTTGTTAACTAAAGTTGATTTACTCAAACCGACCAATCATCGTAATTTTGCCATTATTGATGCTGCTATGAACGACTTAATCCGACCTGCTTTATATGAAGCATGGATGGATATTCAGGAAGTAACGCCTCGTACTGATACAGAAAAGAAAGACTGGGATGTTGTTGGCGCGATTTGCGAAACTGGCGATTTCCTAGGAAAGCAACGTCAGTTGGCGATTCAAGAAAATGACGTGCTTGCAGTATTGGGTGCAGGTGCTTATGGTTTTGTCATGAGTTCAAACTACAACAGCCGCGGACGTGCTGCTGAAGTAATGGTTGACGGTGATCAGTCTCATTTGATTCGTGAGCGTGAAACCATCGAATCATTATGGGAACGTGAACGTTTATTGCCTTAAGGAGAAATTCGAGATGTTATTAGAATTTACCAAAATGCATGGCCTTGGCAATGACTTTATGGTGGTCGATCTGATTAGCCAACGAGCTTATTTAGATACAGTGACGATTCAGCGTTTGGCCGACCGTCATTTTGGTATTGGTTTTGATCAGCTTTTGATTGTAGAACCACCTGATTTACCCAATGTCGATTTTAAATATCGTATTTTTAATGCAGATGGTTCGGAAGTTGAACAATGCGGAAATGGCGTACGTTGTTTTGCGCGCTTTGTGCATGAACGTAAGTTGACCAGCAAAACCAAAATCAAAGTACAAACCAAGTCAGGTATCGTAGAGCCTGAATTAGGTGTAAATGGTTGGGTGCGCGTCAATATGGGTTATCCACGCTTTTTGCCGCATGAAATTCCATTTATTGCGGAAGAGCCTGAAAACTTATACGACATTACATTGGCGAATAATGAACAGCTCACCATTGATGTAGTGAGTATGGGTAATCCGCATGCAGTGACGATCGTTCCTGATGTCATTA
This sequence comes from Acinetobacter sp. YH01020, assembly GCF_013420275.1. Taxonomy (NCBI): domain Bacteria; kingdom Pseudomonadati; phylum Pseudomonadota; class Gammaproteobacteria; order Moraxellales; family Moraxellaceae; genus Acinetobacter; species Acinetobacter sp. YH01020. Next base: position 14,245 of record NZ_VOYN01000020.1, on the reverse strand, counting down.
CTGCAGACGTCGCTAAAATTGGTCCACAAGTCGAATCGCATGAGCGTTTTCCACAGCGTGTAAATGCTGGTTTTATGCAAATTGTGGATGAGAAACATGCACGCTTACGTGTATTTGAACGTGGTGTCGGTGAAACGATGGCCTGTGGTACAGGTGCTTGTGCAGCGGCAGTATCAGGTATGCGTCGTGGTTTATTAGCCAATTCAGTCGAAATTGAGTTGGCAGGTGGTAAGCTACAGATTGAGTGGCAAGAAGGTGGTGTAGTCTGGATGACTGGACCAACTGCAACAGTTTACGAAGGACGCTTAGATTTAAGTTACTTCCAAGGTTAAAATCAAAGCCCTGATTCATTCAGGGCTTTTTTCATAAAATAAAAAGTGAATAAAAAATTATAATTCAATGGGATTGGAATCAACATGGAACAAATAAACGAAGAAATAAAAGAAGAAATCTTAGAACAACTTTTTCATAAAGCCTTACATGAACCCGCGTATCGACCCGAATTTTTAGCTCAGTTATTGGCAGCCAATGTGTATTGTGTGGGAACAACAGGGGGACGTGATTCACGTATTGCCGAAGATTTGATCTTGGATGAAGGCGACCGTATTCAATTGAAATCATGGGAAGATGAAACATATGATTGCGTCATTCCATTTTTTACGTCCTTGGAAAAAATGCGTTTAGCAATATCTGAAGAGGAGTCGTATATCCGGCTACCAACCAAGGCATTATTTGAAATGACTTTAGGAGCAAGGCTTGTATTGAATCCACAATCACCTGATGCGACGAAGGACTTTGTACCAGAAGAAATTCAACATTTGCTGAACGGGCAGTATATTCAGCCCTCAGAAAACTATGAAGTTACGGAAGATACGGAAGTTTTAATTGGTCAGCCGGCGGAATATCCGCAGTTTATGATTGATCAATTAAGCATTTTTTTCGGCACAGAGCGTGTGGTAAAAGCTGCTTATTTAGCGCAAATGCTGAATCAAGCTCGAGATGATTCACCGACTTTGTTGATCGGATTAGATTTAGAAGCAGGATTATCTGAACAACAAATTCAAGAATTGCACAGTAAAATTGATCGTATCACACAGGACAGTTTAAAAGAGCAATGCCCAGTGGATTTAATCCATGTCAATCCGCACAGTGTCGATGGTGTAGAAGGGTATTTGCTTAATGAAACGCAAGCTTTTTACCAACGTGTTGATGGTAAGCCTAAGGGGTTCTTTGCTAGACTCTTTTCATAAAACAGATATGTAAGATCGCTTTAGAGAACGTACCACAACGCTAAAGCACATGTTGAAATGGGAGAAGACAGGTGACGATGGATCAGAGTCAACTACTGGCTATGTGGTTGAAGGAACGTGAAATTCAAAATCAGTCTAAACATACCTTGCAAGCGTATGAGCGCGATGTCAGTGATTTTCTCCAATTTTGTACAATACGCAACTTGCCACTGCATGATGTCGAAAAGTCAGATCTGCGTGAATTTGTTGCTCATAAAGTGGAACAGTTTCAGCTCAGTCCAAGTAGTTTGCAGCGCATGTTATCTTCGATACGCCAATTTATGAAATGGGCAGAACAAGGAAATTATCTCAATTTTAATCCTGCAGATGATTTTCAGCTCAAACGCCAATCACGTCCTTTACCTGGATTGGTCGATATTGAAACCATTAAACAAATAATGGAACAGCCTGAGCCGGAAAGTGAAACTCAACGGCAGCTTTGGATACGTGATAAAGCGATTTTGGAGCTGCTCTATTCAAGTGGTTTACGTTTGGCTGAAGTGCAGGGCTTAACCATTCGAGATATTGATTTTAATCGCCAACTGTTACGTATTACGGGTAAAGGGAATAAAACGCGCATTGTACCTTTTGGTTCTAAAGCCAAAGAGGCTGTGATGCATTGGTTGCAATTATATCCTGCATGGCATGGTGATTTTGTCCCAGAAGCCCAAGTTTTTATCACTCAAAAAGGTAATCCACTGGGGGTAAGACAAATAGAAAATCGAGTTAAATTTCAAGCTCGACGTGCAGGTGTAAATGTCGATTTACATCCGCATTTATTACGACATTGCTTCGCTAGCCATATGTTGTCCAATAGCGGTGACTTGCGTGCTGTACAAGAAATGTTGGGTCATAGTAATTTAACCACTACACAAATTTATACCCATGTGGATTTTGATCGATTGGCACAAGTGTATGATCAGGCCCATCCAAGGGCACAGCATAAAGATTCGTAACAATTGCAAAAACGACTTTGGTACTCAGTGGTCTAAATTTTGCTTAAATTCACAGGCTAGATTTCACATTTTGCATCCTAAAGTGGTCTACTTCATGAAAATTAAACAAGGATGTGAAAAAATATTGGTAAAATTGACCGACATTTTGAACTATTGTCGCATTATAAAAATTCAAATTATCGGGTATAAAAATTGTCCATTATTGAATTGACGTAAGTGCCGAAGTGAAATTCGCCATTTACTAAATTGCTGTACCGTTAAAAATATATAGGCCATACCATGATTTCAGATATTCAAGAAAAATATGACCAGTTAAATGGTCAGCAAAAAGAAATTTTTGCAGGATACGGCTTACGCCAGATCAAACACTTTGTTGAAATCAGTTTGCCTGAAGTAGAAGCTGTATTGCCTGAAGGTGCGCAGCTACAAGGGATTAATGCCGATGGTAAAGTTCAGGCGTTTAATGCGGCGACGGGCCAATACTTTATTTGGATTTCGGATAAACAATGGCAGCTTACCAATAAAGCAACTGCTAAATTTGACAGTAAAGAAGATGCCCTCACCATTTGGCGTATTTTTGATTTGGCACAATATGAACTTATTGACCTAAGCCACATCCATCGTGACTTTTTGGAAAATCAGCCAGCCTAAACTATCCGGAAAATATACAACTCATGGGCTATCTTCATTGGATTTGGATGTTTAGCCCTTATATTACTTACAGCATGACATCTTGATTTGCTTTTGTGCAGCGCGTTAGAGTATTGATCTTCTTTGCATAGCTTAGTTGCCTAAACAAAAATTTCTAAATGCCAATCCGTTTCGCTGCTTAGTAATCAATTCGCTCAGTTTTGATAGCGAGAGCCTGTAAATCCAATCAGTCGTATTCTTGTTTAAGAAATTAAGCTCAAAGGCTCCTTAGATTGTGTTCGTTCATTTGCCGCAAATCATTATTTTTCTTTGCTTAAAATATAATGAAATACCGCATAGCTAGGTTTTTGCATTCGAGGCTGTGAATAACTGCGTTACTACGTTGTCATTCTTGTAGTATCAGCCTCGTCGTTTCTAATGCTTGAGTTGCTCGTTGGCAGATCAATTGTTTGGTTACAAATCTTCTAACGGTAACTGGAAGCTTTGTTTGATGATTTGGCTAGGTAAATCAGTCTTTACACTAGTGATGCCATTTTTCTTGGTTAAGTGAGTAGACTGAAATTTACGGTAACTTTCTAGGTCAGGAACTACAACTTTGAGCATTGCATCGCACTCACCCAAAATAATGTAGCACTCCATGACTTGAGGAAGTTCTTTCATCGCTTCGATAAAAGTATCGATGGTTTCAGCATCTTGCCCAGTCAACCAAATACGAGAGAATAAAATCAATTGAAAGCCAATCTTTTGTGGATCGACCACGGTGGTGTAATTCTGAATCACACCTGCTTCTTCGAGTAATTTGACCCGACGTAAACAAGAAGAAGGCGAGAGTCCAATTTCCTTGGCTAAGTCATTATTTTGCATGCGGCCATTATTTTGAAGTGCGCGAATGATATTTTTATCAATACGATCTAGTTTAACTAGAATTGACTTAGAAGATGTCTTCATAAAATAGAATATAATTCTAAAAATAATATCTATTATAGAATATTTGATATCCTATTTTAAAGCGATTCAAACATACTAATTTCACTTTCAGGACATAGAAAGGGAAAATTGAAATGTCTGTATTTGCTTTGTTTGCCTTAACGGTAATTCCCCTTATTTTCACACCAGGACCCGATATGCTTTTTATCCTGTCACAAGTGATGGGTAAGGATGCAAAAGCAGGCATGATGGCAACAGTGGGGGTATGCTCAGGTTACTTGGTTCACTCGATTTTGGTGGCATTGGGTATTGCTGCGATTATCGTGTCATTTCCACTACTCTTTGAAATAATCCGCTGGTTGGGGATTGCTTATCTTTTATATTTGGCAACGCATTTGCTACGTTCAGTATTTAGCAGTAAAAAATTAAGTATTGAGAAAAAGTCAGCGTCCAACCCGATTAAAAAAGGCTTTTTTACGGCTTTACTGAACCCGAAAGGAATGTTGATATATTTTGCAATTTTGCCGCAATTTATCGATAAATCAGCGAGTACCGTGAGTCAAGGTTTGATTTTGTCCTTCATTTTTATTGGGCTAATTTTTGTAGTGTATTGTAGTTTGAGTGTAGTCTTTGCACGTATTACACAAAAAACTGAAATTGATGAACGCAAACAAAAGTGGATCGATGGTACATCAGGCGGTTTATTGGCTCTTGCTGCGACGTGGTTAATTGCCAATTAAAAACAGCAAATGTAAATAGAAATAAATGCCTTAACTAAAACCTTCGTGAAAGCGAAGGTTTTTTATATGTGCTGACTTTTGACAGATATTAAGAATGATAAATGGAGAAAAACACGCCAATTAGCTTCAGAAAAGTGAAATCAGCACTAAATTCATTATGCTTCTATCTTAAATGACAAGTTTAGATATGTTGCCGAATGTGTAGAGGGAAAGCTCTATTTCAGAAAGATTGATCGAAAATTGATATTAAATCAGATCTTTTGATGAGCTAAATCAAGTAAAAAAATAATAAAAATCAATGCTTAAAAAATAACTGAATAATGCGTTTTTTTGAATAACTGAAGCATTCTTTAAAAAATGTGAACGATAAGTTCAAGGAAATTACGCTTTTTTACAGGTCTTTCGATAATTGTGACTTGACCGAAATGCCGTACACATTGCAAGATAGGGCACCTAAAAAATTTAAAGTGAAGAGTTAATATAACTTTTCTCAACATTTACATTTGCTAAAACAGCCGAGGATTACATGAAGGCTCTTGTTGCTGTAAAACGTGTGGTTGATGCCAACGTTAAAGTTCGCGTTAAGCCGGACAACAGTGGTGTTGACTTAACGAACGTTAAAATGTCAATTAACCCGTTCTGTGAAATCGCAGTGGAAGAAGCGGTTCGTTTAAAAGAAAAAGGAACTGTTTCAGAAATCGTTGTTGTTTCTATTGGTCCTAAAGAAGCTCAAGAACAAATCCGTTCTTCTATGGCGCTTGGTGCAGACCGCGGTATCCTTGTTGAAGCTGACGACAGCCAGTTAGGTGCACTTGAAGTTGCAAAAATCCTAAAAGGTGTTGTAGACGCTGAACAACCTCAATTAATCCTTCTTGGTAAACAAGCAATTGATGACGACTCTAACCAAGTTGGTCAGATGCTTGGCGCGCTTTTAGGTGCTGGCCAAGGTACTTTCGCTTCAGAAGTTAAAGTTGAAGGCGACAAAGTACAAGTGACTCGTGAAATTGACGGTGGTTTACAAACTGTTGAACTTGCACTTCCTGCAATTATCACCACTGACTTGCGTTTGAATGAGCCACGTTATGCTGCTCTTCCAAACATCATGAAAGCGCGTAAAAAACCGCTTGATACTAAGTCACCTGCTGATTATGGCGTTTCACCTGCGACTAAGCTTAAAACTGTTAAAGTTGAAGCTCCTGCAGAACGTAAAGCGGGCGTACAAGTGAAGTCTGTAGACGAGCTTGTAGATAAATTGAAAAACGAAGCGAAAGTGATCTAATACAGAAGGATAAAAATCATGAGTATTTTAGTTATCGCTGAGCACGACAACAAAGCACTAAATGGTGCAACTCTTAACGTTGTTGCTGCAGCGCAAAAAATCGGTGGTGATATCACTGTATTAGTAGCTGGTTCAGGCGCTCAAGCAGTTGCAGACCAAGCAGCTAAAGTTGCGGGTGTAAGCAAAGTATTGCTTGCTGACGACGCAGCTTATGCTAATCAATTGGCTGAAAACGTTGCTAAATTAGTTGCTTCTATCGGTGCGGGATATTCTCACATCCTTGCTGCTTCTACGACAACAGGAAAAAACGTACTTCCACGTGCTGCTGCGCTACTTGACGTAAGCATGATCACTGACATCATTGCTGTTGAAGGTCCTAAAACTTTCAAACGTCCAATCTATGCAGGCAACGCGATTGCAACTGTAGAGTCTGGCGAGTCTGTTGTAGTTGCGACTGTTCGTGGTACTGCATTTGATGCTGTTGCAAGCGAAGGCGGCTCTGCTGCAGTTGAAGCTGTTGCATCTACTGGTGATGCTGGTATTTCTAAGTTCGTTTCTGAAGAAATCGTGAAATCTGAACGTCCAGAATTAACAGCTGCGCGTATTGTTGTTTCAGGCGGTCGTGGTGTTGGTTCAGGTGAAAACTATCACACTGTTCTTGATCCATTAGCGGACAAGCTTGGTGCTGCGCAAGGCGCATCTCGTGCAGCAGTTGATGCTGGTTTCGTACCAAACGATATGCAAGTGGGTCAAACAGGTAAAATCGTTGCTCCTGACTTGTACATCGCTGTAGGTATCTCAGGTGCGATTCAGCACTTGGCAGGTATGAAGGAATCTAAAGTGATCGTTGCGATCAACAAAGACGAAGAAGCGCCAATTAACTCAGTAGCTGACTACTGGTTAGTGGGTGACTTGAACACTGTAGTTCCAGAATTAGTATCTAAAATCTAATTTCTGAACGCAGTTCAAAACGCTCCTAAGCTTATGGTTTAGGGGCGTTTTTATTGTTTGAAGAATTAGTAGGTCTTCTTGGCAATGTTTAATCGATTAATTATACGTAAATGTACATATATAAATTGCACTTAGATGTTTCATGCTTATGAGGGTAGTGGATTCTTAGTTTAGTAGTTCAAAATTCATATAGTGTTTCTTATTATTGGTATTAGACACTACTGTAGCGTAAGGTATTTGTATGTTAAAACTTAAATGGTAAGTAAGCAGGCGCAATCGCTTGGTAATAGGATGGAAATTAATAAATTATAAAAAATACAAAGATTTAAAATAAAATAATAAAAATTTATCCTTCAAGTTTGAATCTTAAACTTAAAGCAAGCTTAAAGGATTGTATATTTTGTGTTAACATTGCTTTTTTATTGAACTTGCCCTTTAGGCTGAGTCTCCCTTTGAAATTTGATTTTCAGTTACCAGTCAGTGTATTGGTGCTGATGATCTGCTGTTTACTTTTTCCTGTTTTACAAAGTATCTCTTTTCCTTTATTTGATGGAATGACTGTTACAGCAGTTGAATCGGTCCAAGCATTGTTATTGCTGTTTTTTGCGATTTTTACTTTTTTCTATATTCGACCACTTGAAATGCAAGATGGAAAGAAACAATTTTGGTTGTGGGCTGTCGCATGGTGGTTGTTGCTATTTGGTCGTAGCATTAGCTGGGGGGCGTGACTATTTCCCTGATGCGCCTAAACCGTATTTTCGTTTAATTTCGGTATTCATGATTGCACCAGTCGTCTTTATGCTATTTTCGCCTTATTTGCGTCAAGAAATTGTACATAAACTAAAAACCTTGGCTTTGCCAATTTGTCCATTAGGCTTGGTGATATTGGGCTTACTTATTTCTGATGCAGTTGAGCATAGTCGAAGTCTTAGTTTTTTATTTTTGTACGATTTGGCTTATAAAGATTTCATCGAAGAAGTTTATGAGTTTCCGCTTATTTTAGGTTTGTTTTTAACAGCATACCCATGGATGCAGCAGGATCATGTACCTCAAGAATTAGAAGTCATGCAATATCATAAAGTGTGATTTTTATCACATTTATAGGGCTAAATTTGAAGCTTCGAAAAGAAATATTTTGAACATTAAACAACCTCTATTCGTAGAGGTTTTTTTCACAGCAAATAAAATCAAAATGCTTAAAATAAATACAAAAAATCATGGTTCTAGTGCAAGATGATTGGCACAAAAATCAGGGTTTTTATGCTATACTGTCCGACTTGATTTTTGATATTGGTTCAGTGTTTTTTGAACTAATTTTTACAGATTTACGATATATAAATGCGGGCAGAATTCTGCTTGTATAACAAGGAGTATGCATGAGCGTATCGGAAATTAGACCGATTGCCATTGAGGATGAACTGAAGAGCTCATATCTCGATTATGCAATGAGCGTGATTGTGTCACGTGCGTTGCCAGATGTCCGAGATGGTCTCAAACCTGTTCACCGTCGTGTGCTTTTTGCAATGCACGAATTGGGCAATGACTACAACAAAGCTTACAAAAAGTCTGCCCGTGTAGTCGGTGACGTCATCGGTAAATATCACCCACATGGTGACTTAGCTGTATACGAAACTATTGTTCGTATGGCTCAAGATTTCAGCTTACGCTATCAATTGGTTGATGGTCAGGGTAACTTCGGTTCTGTCGATGGTGACAGTGCAGCAGCAATGCGTTATACCGAAGTTCGTATGCGTAAATTGACCCACGAACTTTTAGCGGATCTTGAGAAAGATACCGTAGAGTGGGAAGACAACTACGACGGTTCTGAGCGTATTCCACAAGTCATGCCAACACGTGTGCCTAACTTGTTGATTAACGGTGTAGCTGGTATTGCTGTAGGTATGGCAACCAACATGGCTCCGCATAATATGACAGAAGTTATTAATGCATGTCTTGCTTATGCCAACGATCCGCACATCAGTATTGAAGGGTTAATGGAACACATTTCTGGTCCAGACTTCCCTACAGGCGGTATCATTTACGGTAAATCTGGCATTGTCGATGCGTACCGTACTGGTAAAGGCCGTTTGCATATCCGTGGTAAATATCACATTGAAGAAGACCAAAAATCGGGTCGTAGCACGATTGTCTTCACTGAAATTCCTTATCAAGTCAACAAAGCAAAAACCATTGAACGTATTGCTGAGTTGGTCAAAGAGAAAAAACTTGAAGGTATTTCTGAACTTCGTGATGAATCAGATAAAGAAGGGATGCGTATTGCAATTGACTTGAAGCGTGGTGAAAACGCTGAAGTGATTGTAAATAACTTATTCCAAAATACCCAATTAGAAAATTCATTCAGCATTAACATGGTCTGCCTCGATAATGGTCAGCCTAAGTTAATGAACTTGAAAGATATTATTGCAGCGTTTATCCGTCACCGTCAGGAAGTGGTTACACGCCGTACCATGTTCGAACTGCGTAAAGCACGTGAACGTGGACATATCTTAGAAGGTTTGACGGTTGCACTCGCAAATATCGATGCGATCATTGAAACCATCAAAACATCTGCAAACCCTAGCGAAGCACGTGAACGTTTACAAGCGGGCGAGTGGGCAGGCGGTGGTGTTGTTGCCTTGCTTGAAAAAGCAGGCGCGGTATCTGTCCGACCAGATGAAATTGAAGGCGAAGATCCAGCACGTCCATTTGGTTTAACAGGTGATATTTATCGTCTGTCTCCAACCCAAGTAGGTGCGATCTTAGAACTTCGTTTACATCGCTTAACCGGTCTAGAACAAGACAAGTTACAAGCTGAATATACAGAAATTCTTGGTCAAATTGCTGAATATACTGCAATTTTGAACGATTTCAACTTGTTGATGAACGTGATTAAAGAAGAATTGGCTTTAATCCTTCAACAATATGGCGATGCACGTCGTACCGATATCGTGGAATCACGTATCGACTTCTCTCGTGAAGATTTAATCCCTGAAGAGCAAATGGTACTGACTGTTTCTAAATCAGGTTATGCAAAAACTCAACCATTGTCAGACTACGCTGCACAGCGTCGTGGTGGACGTGGTAAGTCTGCAACTTCAATGAAAGAAGACGATTACATCCAACATTTGATCGTGACTTCAAACCACGCAACAGTGCTTTGCTTTACCAATGTAGGTAAAGTTTATCGTCTGAAAGTCTATGAAGTACCTCAAGCATCTCGTGGTGCGAAAGGTCGTCCAATGGTTAACCTATTGCCATTAGATGAAAACGAAACCATCACCGCTATTTTACCTGTGGTCGATGCGCCGAAGAAATTTAAAGAACGTTTGGCGGACTTTAAAGCATTTGTTAAAGCCAATAGTGCACAGCTACAAACCAATGAAGTGATTAATAGTCATTTTGCTGGCTTAGAAGCTGCGCTTGCTGAGACTGAAGACGGCGCAGATGATTTATCTGACGCACTTCGTATTCAGTTGAAACAATTGGGTCTAGAGTTATCTACGACTGATCTTGATGATGAAATCATCAATGACTTTGCACAGCAAGCGGAAGCCGTTCGTAAAAACTTCTACGTATTTATGGCAACAGAATACGGTACGATTAAACGTGTTGAGTTAGAACAATTCTCGAATGTTCGTTCAAACGGTCTACGCGCGATTGAACTTAATGGTGATGACACCTTAATCGGTGTTGCCATTACCGACGGCGAACAACAAATCATGTTGTTCTCAAACGAAGGTAAAGCCATTCGTTTTGCAGAAACTGACGTGCGTTCAATGGGTCGTTCTGCCAAAGGTGTTCGTGGTATGCGCGTGACCATTGGTGCCGCTGCTCAAGCAGAAGACGCTGAGGATGCGGATGTGGAGTCTGATGATGAAGATACCTCTGATTCAGCTCTCATTAGCCGTATTGTGTCATTGGTGGTTGTTCCAGAAACAGGTGAAGTGCTTTGTGCTTCAGCCAATGGTTATGGTAAGCGTACACCAGTAGATGACTTCCCAACCAAGAAACGTGGCGGTAAAGGTGTTATTGCAATCAAAACATCTGAACGTAACGGTGAACTTGTTGGTGCGGTAGCGATTGATGCGTCTAAAGAGCTAATGTTAATTTCAGATGGCGGTACGTTGGTTCGTACACGTGCGTCTGAAGTGGCACAAACAGGTCGTAATGCTCAAGGTGTTCGTTTGATCCGTTTAGGTGAAAGCGAAATCTTAGTCGGTGTTGTGGCGATCGAAGCAGTTGAAGAAGACGAAACTTTTGAAGAAGTGGAAGCAATCGAAACTGAGCAACTTGTAGATGACTCAACGATTATTGATCAAAATGACAATGAATCAGATTTCAATGAGCCTGAAGAAGACTAATTGAAGATTGAGAAAAGAGGGCGCTACGGCGTCCTTTTTGATAGATGAATAGTATTAACAAAAATTTATATAAACAAGAATAGTGACTTAAATGTATTTCAAAAAATTAATTAGAACCAAAGGAATAGTCATTTGTTTTGCATTAATGGGATGTAGTGAGCCGACGTCTGTAGAGTTTAATGAAGGTATAAAAAAGAATCATCTATTCCTTATAAGCTGACACCTTTGCAACTTAAACACATTGAGCAATTGTATGTTGCTATACGTGATAAAGATTTAGATCAAATCCAGAAAATAACAGATGAGAAGTTTTATCAAGCTTTGTTAGAAGATCCAACATTATTGCCAGAAATATCTTCATATATTCCATATTTTGAAAAAGTTTTAGATTATAAAATGTTGGAATATAAAAGTATTAAAAATAGTGTGCATGGTGAACTAATTGAAGCAAACCTTAAGTATGAATACGAGCAGCAAACTGTATTTTACACCGTATTATTTAAACAAGATGATCCTTTGGCTAAAATTATCGGTAGTCATCTAAAGTTGGTACTTAAATAAACCCTTAGAATTTTCAGTGGTACTTTATTTAAATACATAAAAAGTGAAGCTCATTTACCTTGCGTAAGTGAACAGAGTTTAATTTAATGTACTGTCAACAAGTTGGAAAGAGAAAAGTTAAAGAGATATCTTAATTTTAATATCAACTTTGAAGTTTTATATATACTCAAAAGCTTAAATTAGGAATAAGTGTGGTTATGAAGGCAAATTTTTTGTTACTAGGTTGTGTCATAGCGTTGTCAGGTTGTGACCAAATTGGCCAAAAAGCATTAAATGCAATACCAGACCCAAGTGCTGAACAGACTGAAGTTGCCCAAGCTGCCTATGATCAATTACGTGAAGGCAATTTTGATAAGCTGTACACTTACTTTGAACCAGAACTCAAAGCGAAGTTTGAACAGAATGAAAAAGAGCTGCGTAAATTTGCACGAGGTATTCCGAAACAAGATTACTCACGCAAAAATATAGTGGCTAAGCACATTGAAAAATCGACTGAAAAACCGTCTTTATATACGGTCACTTATGAGTACGGTTATACCAATAAAAACCTAGTACAGTATGATGTAAGTTTTGATAAACCCGCAGGAAGTAACAAAATTCGAGATTTTAATATTTCAGTTTTTGGTGAAAAAAATAAATAAAATTAGGTAAAAAATAAAAAAAAGCTGTAAAAAAGGACGCCTAAGCGTCCTTTTTTATGACATAAAATTAAGCGGCATCTTTTAGATTAGCAGCATAATTTTTTTGTTTTTCAGTATCAAATTGGCCTTCCCATTTACTGATCACCAGTACCGCAAGCGCGTTACCAATTACATTCAGTACAGTACGTGCCATATCTAAAATACGGTCAATACCCGCAATAAATGCCAGACCTTCAAGAGGAATACCGACACTGCCAAGAGTCGCCAGCAAGACCACGAAAGAAACGCCAGGTACACCTGCAATCCCTTTAGAGGTAATCATCAAGGTCAGTACTAGAATCACTTGTTGGGTGATTGTCAGATCGATCCCGTAAAGCTGAGCAATAAAGATAGCCGCAATACTTTGATATAGGGTCGAACCATCGAGGTTAAATGAATAGCCAATTGGAATTACGAAACTGGTAATCGGTTTCGGAGCACCATAAGCTTCCATTTTTTCCATAATACGGGGTAGGGCAGTTTCAGAACTTGCAGTTGAATACGCGAGAATCAATTCATCTTTTAAGATCTTGATAATGGCCCAAACACTGAAGCCACTGAATTTAGCAACTGCACCTAATACAATGAAAATAAAGAAGAAGATTGCACCATAAACTAAAACTGCGAGCTTAAGCAGTGGCACAAGAGAGCTGAAGCCGAAATTCGCAACAGTTGCAGCAATCAAGCCGAATACACCAATAGGTGCAAACATCATGATCATATGCGTAACTTTAAACATCGTTTCAGAAACAGCGGTCAACACTTTAATTAAAGGTTGTTTTACTTCCTGATCAAGCGCACCTAAACCTACGCCAAACATCACAGAGAAAAAGATGATTGGGAGCATTTGACCACTAGTCAAAGCTGCAAAAAAGTTAGATGGAATAAGTGAAAGTATTGTTTGAATCAAACCATGAGAATGTTCACTGACTTCATGTGTTGTTTCTTGATACTTTGAAATATCGACTTGCGTCAATGCAGACATATCAATGCCGGCACCAGGTTGGAATACGTTGGCTGCAACTAAACCGACTAAAATAGCAACGGTGGTAATGATTTCAAAATAAATAATTGTTTTGAAACCTAGTTTACCTAAGTTACTATCGTGACTTGTATTGGCAATACCTAAAATAAGCATCGACACAACAAGCGGAATAACGATCATCTTAATGAGGTTAATAAAAATTGAGCCCAAAGGCGTCAAAAAGTTATTAACTAAAGCATCACGATATTCAGGAGAATAGTGTAGGAAAGCACCAACAAGTATACCTAGAATGAGAGCAATCACGATTTGCCAGGCAAGGCTCACCTTAATCTTTTTCATACATCAGCTCTTATGTCAGATTTGGGAGAAAAAAGCCCACAGTCATCCACGAACAAATGTTGCAGACAGACTGAATCCGCCATGACAAAAAGTTCTGAATAATTTGGGAGATAAATACGATAATATTTTGCAGTTTATATGAGAATACAGCCAACGATTTTGATCAAAACCAAACTGTTTGATCGGTAAATTATCATTTTTAGTCGTATAAACGATTTGATTGTTAATTTTAATTTATAAAACGAATAAAATTGAGTTATTAATAAACGCTTCACAACATCTCTGATTTACCTAGAAAGATCGAAAAACTAAATGTGAGCCTGTATTTTTCATTTTTATATAGAAGTTTGCTTTATACTTGTCAGGCAGATAAATCAGTGAAAATTCTATAAATCACACCTCTGTACACGACAAATTTCATAGGATCCTTGTCCTATCAGGCTTTTTCTTTCTTAAAATTGCTAGCACTTTCTTAAATTCTTCTTTTTTTCCAAAACCAATCAAACGTAGAATAGCCATTTGAACA